>JAJZIF010000233.1 GCA_021810735.1 Acidobacteriota bacterium | reverse complement strand
GAATCAGCAATTGAATCCGGCGCCAGGAGCATCGGTGACCGGGCAACTCGTGAATCAAAGCGGCCAGGTAGTGAATATCGCGCATGTTCTTGAAACCCTCTACGACAAAACCGGCCAGGTAGTCTGGGTGGCGGACCAATATACTGATCGCGCACTCCTGCCCCAGACCCCAGTTCCGTTCGATATCCATATTCCTGAGGATCTAGCAAGGAAAGTCAGCAGTGAGCGCACGATTGCCTCGACCTATAGCGTCGGAGGTTTCCAGTGAGGAGGAGATTCGCATTTCTGATCTTCTGCATAGCTTTCGCCACGATGCAGCGGGCCCGTGCCGAAGGCGGGAGCATGAGTTTGAGCCCGCCCGGAACCGTGAAAGCCGGCAATGCGTTCGCGATTCAGACCACGGGTAGCGGGCAAGCGGGTCTATATATCGTTGGGCTAGGGCAGGTAATTGGGCGCGATGTGCAATTGGGAGAGACGACGTTTTTTCCTGCTGGAGTCCTCTACAATGCGGGTCATTACGTTGCGATCCTGGTGGCGGGATCCAATACGGACAACACCGCGTTCGACGTGGTGCCTGCAAGTCGACCGGCAAGCCTGAGTTTTCTTGCAAGGCCCTCTCGTCTATCAGTCGGCCTGCATGATGGCATCAGCGGTTGCGTGTATATCTTCGATGCCTATCACAATTTAATCACTGCGCCCACATCGGTTTCCTTTAAACTATCGAACCCATCGGGAGCTGCACAGGAGCGCGCAGTGGTCGCGCATGATGGCGTCGCCTGGACAGAAGTGGACTCCACCGCCAAGGAAGGCATTGATAAATTTAAGGCTCAGGTAGACGAAGTTTCCAGCACGCGCGTCGTGGAACAAGTTCCGGGCGATCCGTGCGGGTTGAAAATGAGTGCGACACAGTCAGGGAAAGATATTGAGTTGGCAACGACTCCGGTGCGCGACTGTAGCGGCAATGCGGTCCCAGACGGAACGATTGTGACTTTCACAGAGACCTACGGCGGCGGCCAATCGACGGTAGACGTACCTCTCAAACGAGGAATTGCGCAGGTGGAAATGCCCGCCCACGACGGAGCAACGATTTCCGTGGCGAGTGGAGTTGTGATGGGAAATGAGATTCACTGGCGATGATGACGAGCATCGGAAGCATGCTGGTCATTTTCTCGGTCTTGGCTGTTCCGGTCGCCGGGTGGGCCGAACAGGCGGCGGTGCGGGTGGAACCCTCGAACTTGCATGGGCCCCGGACGCTTCAGCAGGAGACCGCGACGGCGGTGATTCGCGATTATCTGCAATCCTGGCAAAGCTTGAGTAGCGCGCTTGAGCAGAACCGCGCAGAACTGCTCGATCAAGATTTTGTGGGAACCGCTAAAGACAAATTGACGGGTACGATGCACGAGCAGGCCGCTCTCGGAATTCATACCCGCTATCGGGATCGGGCGCACGATCTCCAAATCGTCTTTTACTCACCGGACGGGCTCTCCATTCAACTGATCGACAATGTCGAATATGATGAACAGATCTTCGAGCATGACAAGGCGCTGACCATGCAGCGGGTGCATGCACGCTACGTCGTGGTCTTGACCCCAACAGAAACGCGATGGAGAGTGCGAATCTTTCAGGCCGAGATCGAATGATAGGCAGGTTTCTAAAAATCGGATTCCTTCCTCCCCAAATCCCAATCCGGAACAAACGTGCGGCACGGGCCAATCAAAAGCATGTTACAGAAAACGAATCGACGAGTGTAGGCATCCTACTGGTTGCTGTATGAATGTCAGATGAGTTCCAGAAGTAACTCGACCTCTTCAAAATCCGGCCGGCACCATTGACGTTGCAAACAGTCGGGTAGCGAATAGGGTATTTCCGATTTGAAATGATAATCCGGGGGCAAAATGATCTCTGTAGTCGTGCCTATCTACAATGAAGAGGAATTAATTTTTCAATTCCATGAAGCTGTTGCAGACGCATTGAGCACTGTGGACGAAGATTGGGAGGTAGTGTATGTGAACGATGGTTCCAAAGACTCGTCTTTGGAACTGCTCAGGGAGCTGCAGATCTCCGACTCCCACATAGTGGTGGTCGATCTGTCGCGCAACTGGGGACACATGGGCGCCATTTCGGCCGGCTTGCAAACCGCGCGCGGCGAGGGAGTCATTCTGATGGATGGAGATTTCCAGGACCCACCAGAAGTCTTGCCACAACTGATCGATGCCTGGCGCGGCGGCGCTCAGGTGGTGATCGGCGTGAGACGGAGCCGCAAGGAACGGCGCAAGATTCTGGCGAAGCTATTCCCTCTTTTCTATCGTGTTCTTGCCTCTCTCTCCGACTACCCCATCCCCTTAAATGCCGGCATATTCAGCCTGATGGATCGTCAAGTCGTTGACTCAATCAATGGCCTGCGAGAAGGGAACCGGTACCTGCCCGGTTTGCGCGCCTGGGTAGGTTATAAAAATGCCGTCGTTTTCTATGATCGCCAGGATCGGCTGGCTGGCGATGGCAAACTCTCATTCATCAGCCGGATCAAGTACGCGATGGATGCGATCACAAGTTTCAGTTACAAACCTCTGCGACTTTGCCTCCTGCTATCCTGCTTTTTTCAGTGCATCGTTGCGATTCTTGCGATGCTTGCGATATCTTCCGTTTTCTCCAAAAGTCCAATTTACACTGTAGGACTCGGCCTAGCTGCTGCAATATTCCTGGTCGGGGGTATGCTGCTCCTTTGTCTGGGGCTGCTGGGAGAATATCTGGGGCGCGTGTATGACGAGGTGCGAAGCCGGCCCATCTCAATCATCAATAAAGTCCACTATGCGCCAGAGATGATCGCCGCTCGAACCGCTACCGAGCTCAAAGCCGTAGGTTCCGCCCTCGAATACGACGAAACAGAGTCAGCGATCAAACTGGAAAGACGAGTGGGATAGAACAATTCCACGCCAGGTAGTTCGAACTGCCAGCGTGTCCACGGGTTTTTCAGTGATGAAAAGCTGCGCCATGCGATTCTTGACGGGCCATCTTCACTGTCCCAGTCTGGGAGGGCTTCAGCGAGCGCGCCGGAAGATAATGTTAGCTAAGTGATGGCTGAGTATCGACGCGGCGCGCACACGGAATTCGAGATCCACCTGCACATCGTGTTTACCACGAAGTACGGGTAGCCGGCCTTGAGCGGGGAAGTGGCGACTCGGGTGCGGGACATGGTTCGGGAAATCCGCGCAGCATGAGGTAAAGATTAAGAAAGGGCATGTGGCGAAAGACCACGTGCATCTGTTTGTGTCGATCCCGCCGCAGGTGACGATCAGCCGGTTGCTGCAATGACTGAAAGGGAAGACGGCGCACCATCCTAAAAACGGCAGTCGAAATGCGTCAGAATGGCCAACTGGTTCAAAGCAAAAACGGTTGCAAACATTGAGGATTTCGCTGTTTTGGTCAGATGCGGAGCAGTGCAAAGTGCGCTGGAACCTCATCGCCATTGTCATCAATCCACGACTCATGCCAGCGCGCGCACCGGCACGAAAAAGGTCTCGCCATAGGAGGTTTTAGCTTCGAGCAGTTCTTTGAGGAGAACTGGATCGGTGATGTGCGCGAAATCTTTTTTGCGAAGATGTTCGCGTTTGCGATCGAACTCGTCGGACAGGCGCTTGAGGAAAAGGAGGCCGAAGATGAATTCCTTGAACTCTGACGCGTCCATCTTGCCGCGCAAGATGTCGGCGGACTTCAAGAGGAAGCTTTCGAGTTGAGAGAGAGTTATCTTTTCACGATTCATCTGGTCAACTGTCGATTCTAATTCGCCCACGGCTGCGGGTTGGCATTAGGCATCGGACTTTGTCAGTTCATCTCTGAGGAGCCTATCCAGCGGCATCACTTCCGTCTTCTTGTCCAGCTTGAAACGTTCTGTGCCGGGGTAGAGCACAATCTGCCGCGTGGCGTTGATGTCTTCGCAGCCGTTGTAAAAGCCTTTGCTGGGCGCGGGGCTGCCGAGCGAGCGCTTGATCTCGATGGCCCAACGCTGCTTCGCGCTGAACTCAATCACCAGGTCGATCTCCGCCCCGGCGGAGGTGCGGTAGAACGATGTCCGCGCGGTGGTTGGCAGCGCGCCCAGGATGTTCTCCATCAGCATCCCTTCCCAGCTTGCGCCGACGACCGGATGTCCCAGCAGTTCTTCCATGCTGCGGATGCCGAGCAGCGCGTGCAACAGGCCGCTGTCCCGGACATAGACCTTCGGTGTGCGCACCAGGCGCTTCTTCGTGTTGGCGGCCCACGGCTGCAAGCGGCGGACGAGCAGCAGATCCACCATAATGTCGAGGTAGCGCGCGACGGTATGCCCGCTGACCCCGAGCCCGCTGGCGAGCTGCGCCGCGTTGAGCATCTGCCCCTGATTGTGAGCAAGCATCTGCCAGTAGCGGCGCAACGTCTCCGCCGGAATGCGCGGGCCAAGCGCGGGAACATCGCGTTCGAGATAGGTCTGGATGAAGGCAGAGCGCCACGCGAAGCTGTCCTCGTCGTTGGCGGCAAGAAAGCTGTCCGGAAAGCCGCCGCGATTCCAGAGCTGGTCAGCCGTATCGACTCCAGAAGCGGCAACTTCCGCCACGGAGAACGGAGTCAGTTCTTCATAGGCAATGCGTCCGGCCAGAGTCTCAGCGGACTGCTGCAAGAGGTCAATGGATGCAGAGCCGAGCAGGAGAAATTGGCTGTTGCGTTTGCCTTTGCGCCGCCGCTGGTCGATCAGGCCGCGCAGAGTCGCAAAGATGCCGGGGAGCCGATGAATTTCATCGAAGATGACCAACCGCTCTGCGTGCTGCGCGAGGTAGAGTTCCGGCTCGGCCAGCTTTGCACGGTCAGACGGCAGCTCCAGGTCGAGGTAGAGCGCCTGCTCACCCAGATCCTTGGCCAGAGAGTGCGCGAGCGTGGTCTTGCCCACCTGCCGTGGGCCAAGCAGGGCCACGGCAGGAAACTGCTGCAGGAGCTTTCGTAACTTCGGCTGAGCAAGTCTGGCAATCATACCTAGCATTTATGCCATAATGGTACATAATTGCGCTATTGCGTGACAGCATAATGCGATTTGGCGAATCCAGGGGCACTCCAGGCGACACGTGCATTTCATCAGTAGCTCTCGGCCTGATCATCCAATTTTGCTCTGTACCTGGAACGTACCCGATAGAATTGGCGGAGGGATTGAGGTAGAAAGATGGAATTCGTAGCCACTATCGCGGATTATGCTCAAGACCGGGTTACCCAGAGGGTCTGGGCCTGGGTAAGGAATAGCATTGGAAATGTCGAAGGTCTCGCTTACTACCGCGCCTCCCTGTTTGGCACATTGAATGAACCCCTTGCAGATTTGACAGTATTCTCCGAGAAATACCACCCAATCGTGTTGAAGGTAGCTGATTGGGTATTAGATGAGATCGCACCCGAAGGCGAAGAAAGATGGATCGTTACGCGGGGCGACCAGCGAACCTCGATCACGTCGCCACTCTTGGAGATCGACGAGTTCCGACATAAGCTTCAGGCGAGATTTGACCAGGACCGGAAGACGAGGGGCAGATTCAACGTGAAGGCCTACGTCGTGCTACCTGCCGTTCAGTCAAGGGGAGATTTTTACACAAAATTTGGTGGCCTTCAGGGGATTATCTGGGATGAGACGCAAATACCGGGGATACTTTCTCCGCTTACCCCAGAGCTCAGGCCCGATGAGTTCAAATTAGCGCTATCAAATATACAAGGCGCTAGACCGTTGAACAGTCGCTATGCAGGTGCGCCCCCTTCTGCGATAGTCACCATGGCCGATGCAATCCATTATCTTGAGCGCAACATCGCGTGTCTAGATAAGGAGCAGATCAAGGTCGCCCACCAAGTCCCCCCCCGGGCCGCAGCGAATCAGGGGACTGGCGGGAACAGGGAAGACGGTTCTGCTTGCGATGAAAGCGGCGAACCTACATGCCCGCTATCCTACCAAGAATGTCCTCTATACGTTCCACACGCAAAGCCTCTACAACCATGTCCGGAGTCTCGTCTCCTTGTTCTACCGAGATCTTGCTGGCATTGATCCGGATTGGAGCATCTTGAACATTCGGCACTCGCGGGGAGGCCGGGCGAATGCTGGTGTATATTCCGATCTTTGCAAGCGCGTAGGCGCGACTCCATTGGACTTTACGAGTGCTCGACTGACTCACCGCGCTTCTCCGTTTGCAGCGTGTTGCGAACACGCATTGAGCCTCAACATACAGCCACAGTACGATTTCATCCTTATCGATGAGGCGCAGGATTTTCCTGCTGATTTCTTCAAAGTTGCTTGGCGGCTTTGTCATCCGATGACAAAGGAACAGGCGAGCCGTCCTGTCTACTGGGCATACGATGAGCTCCAGAGCCTTTCGAACTTAGAGATGCCGGATGTCATTAAGCAATTCGGGCTGGATGGG
>JAJZIF010000232.1 GCA_021810735.1 Acidobacteriota bacterium | reverse complement strand
TAGGCTTCCACTACTTCGCTTTCGCTTGCCTCATGCTGGCTCAACTCTTCAAACTCCTCAACCCAAGTTCATAACAGGCTCTAGATAGTTCGTCCCTTGGAACACTTTACTCGTTTGGGCAGAATAGTGTGCTTAGCCTGGATCAGAACTGGACAGATGTGGAGTTCAACCTTTTCGGCGACGGTGGAGGCGGGGAAGCTAACGTTAATAATGGATCGACATTTGTCGTCCAGACGAGCGTTACAAACGGAGCAACAAATGCCCCTTTATGCCTTGGCCCTCAAGGAGCTGGCACTACAGCCGAAACCAATAATCTCAGCCTGATTCCACAGTCCGCACCAGTCTGCTGTCCTTACGGGGGTACGTCTCCATCAATTGAGTTCCTTGAGAGCAATGCCTCTGGTGCGACTGCAACTTGCGGAGCTAACGGTTTGGAAAGCAACATAGGGCCAGCCCCGTATTCAACCAACGGCAGCAAAACAGTCATCACTTATCCGATCATTCAGGGCGAGACACGCGTGCTGTACAGTGCAATGCCGGAGGACGACGCTCCCGGAACTTCGATCACGTATCAGCTTTTCGATTCATGTGGTGATTCTCTTGAAAGCGCCACGGTGAGTCCCGGTACTTCGATTTCTTACCTGGATACCGAGATCGATGGAGAATCGTGCACTTATGGAATCCACGGCACGATGTACGCAACTTCGCCTGGATATGTGCCGAGTTCATTGATCGGAATTATTTTTTAGGGCCTCAGCCTTCAGGATGCCAATTTCACTGCCTGCACGCGGCTATGAGAACGGTCAGCTCACGCCCGATCAGGCTTAACTCGTAACCGCGACAGCTCGGGGCTTCCTGAGTAAAGCCCGGAACCACCGGAGGAAACGTGATAAAAAATCTTTTTTTGGGGCTTGTGCTTTTGGTGTTCGCCTTGGCAACGATGCAATTCGCCGCCGGACAGACGGATGTTGGGCTGAATGCGTATGGAGCCTTCAATGGCATTGGGAGTACTACAGTCAACTACTATGCCGAATACTTTCACCCTGCCAATGCCGCGGGTGGAATGCTCGAAGTTCGTCACATCCACAGTCCTTGGGTTGGCTTCGAGGCGACATACTCTCTGAATCGCGCCAACCAGCGCTATGCGTACTTAACTTTTGGTCCGGTACCACATTCTGGATTCGGGAGCGGTTTATTTTCGGTTTCTGCATTCGCCCATGAAATCGCCGGTGATTGGATCGTCACTAACCATCTGACGAAGTCGTTACGGCTCTTTGCCTTGGCCGGCGCAGGAGTACAGATCACCGTGCCGAGCGGAGGGCCGAGCTATACGCAGAGTTCCGCAACGGCGGTTTATATTTACGGAGCGGGAGTGGACTGGCAGGGGTTTCGACATTTCGGCCTGCGCGCGCAGTATCGCGGAGATATCCACAAGGCACCGCAGATCGACACACAGTTCCCTCCTCTGAACTCTTTCATCCACACGGCGGAGCCGATGGTCGGGGTTTACTACCGTTTCTGAAACCATCGGCATTGTATGCACTCTGCCGAGCCGATGATCGGCGTGTATTTCCGGATTTGAAGGCATCGCTTATGTCTGCGACGGATTTCGTCTGCGTTCGTGTTGTTCCCGATCTCGCGGGTGGTCAATCGTAGAGGACTGGGCGGACGCGGGTTTATGGACGAGAGGTGGTTTCGTTGGCTGCGGGATAGTCGGGATGAGCGTGTGGCTGCTCGGAGCTGTCCGGTAACAGAGTGTCAAGGAAGAGCAGACAGGCTCCCAGGACGATGGCCGAGTCGGCGAGGTTGAAGTCGGGCCAGTGGTAGCGGAAGATGTGGATCTCGATGAAGTCGATAACCGAGGCGTAGCGAATGCGGTCATAGGCGTTGCCAACCGCGCCGCCGAGAATCATGGCCAGGGCGAGAGTCGTGAGCGTGAAGCGGTGGGAGAACCGGACAAGGGCGGCAAAGAGGGCAACCGAGGCGACCAGAGAAAAGGCAACCAATGTCCAGCGAACGCGCTGAGGGGTAGCGGTGTCTGCGAAGAGCGAAAAGGCTGCGCCTTCGTTGAAGACGTGGGTGATGCGGAAGACGCGGGGAATAATCGTAATGGCGTGGCCGACGGCGATGTGAACGCGGACCCACTCCTTCGAGGTGCGATCCATAAAGAGGACGGCCAGGGAGACGAGCAGCAGCCAGGGCAGGCGGGAGCGTTGACGGAAGCTGGTGGCGGTCATTGTGCGGACTCCTGAGGGATGGCCATCGGCGGTTGAATGTTCATGGTTCGCAACGCGTCCTGACAGCGGTCGCAGACACCTTCCCAGGCTCCGTAGGCGCTGACAGATAACATGAAGTTCCAGCAGCGATTGCAGCGGGAACCCATTGCAGAAAATACATTTACTCGTAATTCATTACCTGCGGTGACGGTCACGCTGGAGACGTTCAGAATCTCTTTGAGGCTGGCGGAGTACTTCTGAAGCAGATCAAGCTCAGGGGCGGTTGCAATAATCTGAAGTTCAGCTTCAAGAGATTTTCCTATCTCTTTATCTTGGCGAGACTTTTCAAGAGATATGAGAGCGATATCGCGGAGTTCCAGCAGGGATTTCCATTCGGCGAGTATGGGAGCCGGGTCATCGGGGTAGATGGCTTCCGGTTCAGGGAAAAGCGCGAGGTGAACGCTGGCTTCGCGTCCGGGGAGGGCGGGAAGGTAGCCCCAGACCTCCTCGGTCGTGAAGCTGAGGATGGGAGCGAGCAAACGAACGAGAGTCTCGGTGATCTGCCAGAGTGCGGTTTGAGCCGAACGGCGAGCGGTGGAGGATGGCGCGAAGGTATACATGCGGTCCTTGAGTGCGTCGAGATAGAAGGCCGACAGATCGGAGATGGCGAACTCATTTATCGCGTGATAGATGCGGTGAAATTCGAAAGTACTGTACCAACCGAGGACACGTGTGGCGAGGTCGCGTGTGCGGGCCAGCATGTAGCGATCGAGCGGAAGCAGTTCGGCGACTGGAATAGAATGCGCGACTGGATCAAAGCCGTGGAGGTTGCCAAGCAGAAAGCGAAAGGTATTGCGAAGCTTGCGGTAGATGTCGGCGCAGCGCTTCATCAGATTGTCGCTGGCGGCCATGTCTTCGCGGAAATCGACGGAGGCGATCCAGAGCCGGACGATCTCCGCCCCCATCTTTTCAGCAACTTCGACGGGATCGACACCGTTTCCCAGGGATTTGGACATGGCGCGGCCCTCTTCGTCGAGGGTCCAGCCAGCTGTGGCGACGTGAGAGTAGGGCGCCCGGTTGCGCAGAGCGACCGATGCCAGCAGCGAGGAGTGGAACCAGCCGCGGTGCTGGTCCCCGCCTTCCAGATAGAGGACGGTGCGGTCGGGGCGGTTGTAGGCGTCACAGAGGTCGGGATCGGTTTCAGCGACGGCATGCCAACTGGATCCGGAATCGAACCAGACATCGAGGATGTCGGTCTCCTTGCGGAACTCTGAGTGGCCGCATTGAGCGCAGCGGACATCGGAGGAGAGCAGATCGGCGACCGCGACAGTGTGCCAGGCCTCGGCGCCCTGCTGCTCGAAGAGTGCGACGATACGTCGGTTGAGCGCAGGATCCAGGATAGGCTGATTGCAGCTGGTGCAGAGCAGGACGGCGATGGGAACGCCCCAGATACGCTGGCGCGAGATGCACCAGTCGGGGCGGGTAGCGATCATGTTGGTGATGCGCTCCTTACCCCAGGCCGGATCCCAGGTGACTTTGTCGATCTCTTCGATAGTGCGCTGGCGGAAGGTGGTGGTGGAGCCGTCGGAGCGGGTGACCGGAGTTTCAAGGCCGATGAACCACTGCTCGGTGGCACGGAAGATGACCGGTTTGTGGCAGCGCCAGCAGTGTGGATAGGAGTGGTGGATATCCTGCTGGGCGAGCAGTGCGCCGTGTCGGCCGAGCAACTCAAGGATGAGGGGATTGGCTGCGAAGACCTTCTTGCCGTCGAAGGCGGGTGGTTCAGGATCGGCCCATACTGCAGGGTCGAGATGGAGAACGCCTGCGTTATCGACGCGGCAGGTTGGGTCGAGACCGTAACGGACTCCGGTGTAGAAGTCGTCAGCGCCGTGGGAGGGTGCGGTGTGGACGGCTCCTGTGCCCTGATCGGCGGTGACGTATTCGGCCAGGACGCCGAGGATGGAACGATTCAGGAATGGATGCTGAAAGGTAGTGTGTTCAAGCAATGATCCTGAAAATCTATCAACAACATTGAATTCATGGAGCTTACATTCAGATTTGACTTGTTCTGAAAGGGCTGCGGTGACGATGTAAACCGGGCCGTCGGGCTCCGGACTGGCGAGTGCGACGTACTCAAAGTCAGGATGGAAGGCGACGGCCAATGAGGCTGGCAGCGTCCAGGGAGTTGTGGTCCAGATAATGGTGTAGACCTCACGACCTGCGAGTGAGGGGGCAAAGGTTGCCGGGCTGGAGGTGAGTCGATAGCGGACATAGACCGAGGGACTGGTGTGCATCTCGTATTCGATCTCGGCGTCGGCAAGAGCGGTTCGGTCGTGGATGCACCAGTAGACAGGCTTGAGTCCGCGGTAGACGAAGCCGCCTTCGAGGAAGCCGTAGAAGGTCTCCAGAGTGCGTGCTTCGTAGTCGCGGGACATGGTGGTGTAAGGCGTGCGCCAGCGGCCGAAGCAGCCAAGTCGGACGAACTGGGAGGTTTGCAGATCGACGAAGCGCTGCGCGTAGGTGCGGCAGGCGGCAAGAACTTCGGCAGCGGGCATTTCGAGCTTTCGGCGGCCGAGTTGTTCATCGACCTTAATCTCGATCGGCAGTCCATGGCAGTCGAAGCCGGGAACGTAGGGTGCGTCGAATCCAGCCATGGTTTTGGACTTGACGACGAAATCCTTCAGGCCCTTATTCAGGGCGTGGCCAAGGTGGAGCGGGCCGTTGGCGTAGGGAGGGCCGTCGTGGAGCAGGTAAGTGGGACGCGGCTGCTCCGGACGCTTTGCAGCCTGACGAAGCTGACCGTAGAGGTCCATCTCATCCCAGTGGGCGAGCTGCTGTGGCTCTCGCTGCGGAAGGTTGGCCTTCATGGGGAACTCGGTCTGAGGCAGAGTGAGGGTAGACTTCAGCTCAGGCACGGCGGGGGTGGGGTGAAGATTGGGGTCGGTGGATTGCATGATGTCGAAATTCCAGTGTAAATCGGCGGCGGTGGAAAAATCCGATGACTTGATGCGCTTCGTTTCGTCTATTGTGAAGAGAGATGGGCTGGCTGGCTTCGCGGGAGACAATTTTCGCCCACATCCAGCATAATAGTGAGATGGACTGTGTCGTGTCTGCGGCGCAGACGGAATGCGGACTGGCATCTGCGGGCGTTCTCGGTCTGCGGACAAGATGAAACGATGACCAACGACTTGATGAATCCACCGGACGAAGACCTGGAGCTGACCGAGACAATTGCGGGGTCGGCTCCAACTGCCATGACGGACACTGCGAAAGATGATGGGCTGGATGCTTTGACGGGGAAAGCGTTTCGGCAGAGAAGTCTGTTTGTCGATCTCTACGAGAACATCTACGACGTACTGTTCCCGCAGAAACTGCCGCCTCTTGAGCTGACGAGTAAGCCGGTTCCGGTGAAAGACCCGTTAGCAACGGAGCGGAATCCGCTGTCATATGCGATATCGGGTGGAATCAATGTCGGGATCATTCTGTTTTTCCTGTTTGCGTTTCGGCACCAGATTGTGCAGACGGTAACTCCGAAACTGATGAACCTGGCCAATATCGACATTCCGGCTTGGAAGCCGGTGACCCCGAAGGGCGGAGCGATTGGCGGAGGCGGAGGCGGAGGCGATCACGATCTGGTGAACCCGATCAAAGGGCATCTGCCAAAGATTGAGAAGGATCCAATCGTGACGCCACAGGTGATTCGCAACGATCATCCGAAGCTGGCGATTGAGCCTGCGGTGAATGTGCAGCAGAATGTCAAGCTGCCGGATAACCAGATGCTGCCGAATGTGGGATTGCTGAACTCGACGAACAACGTAGTGCTGTCGAATGGTCAGGGGTCGCACGGGGGCATGGGTTCAGGATCGGGCGGTGGACTCGGCAGTGGTAGTGGAAATGGCGTTGGACCGGGGTCGGGCGGCAATGTAGGTGGCGGTGTCTACCAGGTAGGCAACGGGGTGTCGGCTCCGGTGGTGACGTACTCGGTGGAAGCGGAGTTCTCGGACGAGGCTCGGCGCGCCAAGTATGAGGGCACGGTACTGATCGGGCTGATCGTAGATGCACAGGGGCATCCGCAGAATGTGCATGTGGTGCGGTCGCTGGGAATGGGGCTGGACGAAAAAGCACTGGAAGCGGTGCGTCAGTACCGGTTCAAGCCGGCGTTCAACAAAATGCTGGGTAAGCCAGTGCCGGTGATGGTGAA
>JAJZIF010000231.1 GCA_021810735.1 Acidobacteriota bacterium | reverse complement strand
ACCCCTTCTATCGCGATTGGATTTCGGTGCTGATGTTCGGGCTGCTGGCGGCATCGCTGTTCTACTTTGCGCGCCGCCCGCTTAACCCTCCGAAGCCTCGCTCATCGGAATAGCTTGCGGGCTGGGAACGCGGGTGGGTGGGAACTGCGCGCGGGCGTGTTTCAGGGCTGGCAGAACCTGGTGCAACCAGTTGCGGGTAGGCCGCTCGATAAATCTATAGGCGACCAACGCGGCAATCTCCAGCATGATGTATGAGATCCAGGGATCGAAGCGCGCGATGTGGAAACGCACCAGCAATCCGCTTTCATGAATCCAGCGCCACAGGTTGAAATGGAGGATGTACAGGCAGTAGCTGGCCTCGCCAACCGCGACGAACAGCGGAAAACGCAGGAACCGTGTGATCGGATGATGTCCCGTCAGGCCTAGGATGGTGATGGCGAACAACGGCGTGATCAGCCCGTTATGCATCAGCAGAAACGGCATCTTCGTTCCCTGCATCAACACCGTGGATACAGTGCCCAGCCCTATGATCGCCAACCAGTAACGAGTGCGATTCGCCAACTGCATCCGGTCATTCAGTTTGGAGAGCACGATTCCGGCGGTAAACGTAGGCAGATGCGGCAGCGGCGTCATCTTTACGGCGCGCAGCCAGTAGCTGTTGGACATGCGGGTGATTGGCCCCAGACCATCCGGCCGCACCCACATGTAAACCGCCGGAAGCACCAGAGATGCCAGCCAGCATCCTGCCAGAATGAGGAGCAGCTTCCGCGTTTGCTGGGGCCATTTCACGGCCAGCAGTACGGGAAATAGCAGGTAAAACACCGTCTCGCACGAGAGCGTCCACGCCGGAGTGTTCCAGAACGTGCATAGCCTCGGGCTCCAGCCCTGCTGCATGATCGCGGTCAGCCCCACACCCTGAAAAAACTGCGCATGGGTCCGGTATTTCCATTCCAGCTCCAGAATTGGAATAGAAATCAGCAGGCCCAGCAGATAGACGGGGTAGAGCCGCGAAAAACGAGTCTGCCAGAACTGGCGGCGGTCGAACTGCCTGGCGGCATAGCGGTCCGTGTAGTTGTAGGCGAGGATAAAACCGGACAGAAGAAAGAAGAAATTGACGCCGACATAGCCGTTATCCATCATGGGAGCCAGCGGACCGAACCAGGCTGGGTTCCAGAAATGAAAAAAGACGATGTTGGTTGCGGTAAAGGCGCGAAGGCCAGTCAGTGCGGGCATGACGGGCCGGCGTGGAATGGGGATCGCGAGTGCCATGGAGCCTACGTGGTGACCAGTGAGCCAACTTTTTCGCCGGCAATTGCGCGCCGAATGTTGCCCGGTTGGTTCATGCTGAAGATGATCATCGGCAGATCGTTGTCCTTGCAAAGACTCACGGCTGTCATGTCCATCACTCGCAGGTTCCTCTGCAGGATTTCCATGTAGCTGATTTCGTCAAATTTGACCGCATCCTTATGCAGGACGGGATCGGCACTGTAAATGCCCTCGACCTTGGTCGCCTTCAACAGTACGTCGGCCTTGATCTCCATGGCGCGCAGCGAGGCGGCGGTGTCGGTCGAAAAATACGGATTGCCGGTGCCGGCGGCAAAAATTACCACTCTTCCTTTTTCTAGATGCCGGATCGCGCGACGGCGGATGTACGGCTCGGAAACCTGGTTCATTTCAATGGCGCTCATGACGCGGCAGAACACATTCTGTTTTTCCAGAGCATCCTGCACCGCCAGCGCGTTGATGATGGTGGCCAGCATGCCCATGTGGTCCGCCGAGACGCGGTCCATGTTCTGCGCCTGTTCGGCCACGCCGCGGAAAAAATTGCCTCCGCCCACCACGATCGCCAGTTCCACGCCCATGGTATGCACGTCTGCGATTTCCGCTGCAATTTCATGCACCCGTGTGACGTCGACCCCGAAGCCGCGGTCCGCCGCCAGCGCCTCGCCGGAAAGCTTGAGAAGAACTCGTTTGTACATGCCTTTTGAGTATCTCAGAAGTTGGATAGGTGCGTCAGCAGCCCGATAGAGGGCATGATTGAGCTTGCTCATCCTGTGCTAGGATTGGCAGCAGCGCAAGTAAACGGCTACGATCTGAGGCTAAAGTGGGTGACCGACCATGTCGATCGCGCGAAGCGCTCGCTCATCATGGCTGCGGTGCATTCCAAGGACACCAAGCCGGAAATGGCCGTGCGGAAAATCGTCCATGCCTTGGGATATCGCTATCGGCTTTACGACATCAGCCTGCCGGGGCGACCGGATTTGGTCTTTCTTTCTCGCCGGAAAGTGATATTCGTGCATGGATGCTTTTGGCATCGGCATCCGAAGTGCAAGTATGCAACAAGGCCAAAGTCGCGAGTGGATTTTTGGGAACTGAAATTCAGCGCCAATGTGGCGCGGGATCGCCGTACTCGGCGAGAGTTGAAAAAGTTGGGCTGGACAATACTCACGGTATGGCAATGTGAACTCAAGAAACCCGAGAAATTGACGGAGCGACTCAATGAATTTCTCGCGAACTAAGCATGGAAAGGGTGTAGGGCGCCCGATCGGAATCGACCTGTTTGCAGGTGCCGGCGGTCTATCGCTCGGATTCGAACAAGCGGGATTCGATGTAGCGGCTGCGGTCGAGATCGATCCGATCCATTGCGCCGTGCATGAGTTCAATTTCCCCAATTGCGCCACTATATGTGCGGACGCTTCGAAGATCTCGGGAGCCGATATCAGAAAAGCCGCGAATCTGAACGGCGCCCGCGTGGACGTAGTCTTCGGGGGGGCACCTTGCCAAGGATTCTCGCTGATCGGGAAGAGGGCCTTGGACGACCCGCGCAATCGCCTGCTTCTGGAATTTGTCCGCCTCACCGTCGAATTGGATGCGCGTTATTTCATATTCGAAAACGTGAAAGGGCTGACGGTCGGCCAGCATAGACAATTGCTCGATGAGTTGATCGATGCATTCCACGACAACGGATATGAAGTGCTCTTGCCGTATCGGGTCCTCAACGCAGCCGAGTTCGGCGTACCTCAAGATCGGCGCCGACTTTTCTTGATTGGCGCAAAGAATGGCCTTCCGTTGCCACAATACCCGACCGCTGTTGCCGCTGTGCCCACAACCGTGTGGGAAGCTATTGGAGACCTGCCGAATGCCGATCGGTATCCTGAGTTGCTGGAATCCGATGCAGTCGCAAAGGTCCGGTTCGGTAAAGCGTCGCGCTATGCGCGGGTTCTGCGTGGATTGGATGAAGATGTCCGAGACTTTTCATACCCAAGAGAATGGGACCCGAAGCGTCTCACCTCCAGTATGCGCACCGAACATACCCCATTGTCGCAACGGCGATTCAAAGCCACCGAGTCGGGCAAGGTGGAAATAGTGAGCCGGTTTCTCAAGCTCGATCCAGAAGGACTATGCAACACTCTCCGAGCCGGAACCGGTAGCGACCGCGGAGCGTTCACTTCACCGCGCCCGATCCATCCCTACGCCCCGCGGTGCATCACTGTCCGCGAAGCGGCGCGGCTTCATTCCTATCCCGACTGGTTCCGCCTGCACACGACAAAATGGCATGGGTTCCGTCAGATTGGAAACTCCGTACCGCCTCTTCTCGGTCGTGCGGTGGCCTCGGAACTGCTTATATCGATGAAGAAAGGGCCTCAGCGTCCAGAGAACACTATCGAACTTGGGCCGGATTTTCTGCTGCAAATGACAATGAGCGCTGCGGCGAGGTATTACGGCGTCTCTGAGAATATCGTCGGCAAGCGGCTTCGCCCGGCGGACCGTTCGGATGTCGCGCAGCTCAACTTTGCAATGGCTTGAAGGACTGAATGGCGAAAAGGTCAGACAAAGCGGCGCAGTACGTACCGATCATCGTCCATGTGTTTCGGAAATATTGGGCGAAAGGTACAGTGGAGTTCGAGTTCCATCGCGACGAGTTGGTTGAAGCGGCAGAAGCGGTTGGCGTCGAGCGCCCGGATAACTTGGGCGACGTAATTTACAGCTTTAAATTTCGACGGGACTTACCTGCTGAAATACTGAAAACGGCACCGAAGGGTAAGGCATGGATTATCGAGGGCGCGGGAAGAAGCTTGTATCGCTTCAGGCTCGTTGAGGCCGGTGGGACGACGATCAGGCCGCGCGAAGACATAGCTGCCACAAAGATCCCCGATTCCACGCCGGAAATTATAGGTGCCTATGCGCTTGGCGATGAACAGGCACTGTTGGCTAAGGTTCGCTACAACAGGTTGATCGATATCTTTCTTGGGCTGACGACGTATTCTCTACAAAACCATCTTCGTACTCATGTAAAGGGTATGGGACAGATCGAAATCGACGAGATTTATGTTGGACTCAATCGGAACGGCGCCCATTACGTGATACCGGTACAGGCGAAAGGTGGATCGGACAAGCTTTCGCCCGTACAGACCACGCAGGATATCGCATGTTGCGAAGCCAAATTTCCGGATTTGATTTGCCGGCCAGTATCCGCGCAATTCATGGAGGACGATGCCATAGCACTCTTTGAATTGACCGTTGAGGCAGGGCGCGTACTCATCGTCGAAGAACGTCACTATCGCCTTGTCCCTAGCGATCAGATCGATGCCGATACCATGCGCCAATACGCGGAGCATTCGCGCGGTTGAACTGTTCTGGCGTCGCAAATGTATACTGCGTTTGCTATGCGAAAGCCTATCTCTCTGTCTCTTCTGCTTGCCGGTCTTTGCCTGACCTTCCTTTCGGTATCGGCCCGCGCCCAGACCTCAGCCGCAACCCGCTCCAAAGCTGCCGCTCCGGTGTTATTGGTCGTCAACCAGGGCGACAAAAACGTAAGCCTCGTGGACCCTGTGAGCGGCGAACAAGTTGCGACCATTTCCGAGGGCGTGACGGCCGTTCATGGACATGAGGCAGCGGCATCGCCCAATGGCCGCATCGCCTATGTTCCGATCTACGGCAATGTCGGCGTGGGGAAACCTGGGCTAAATGGCCATGAAATGCTGGTCATCGATATTCCCACGCGCACGATCATTCACCATGTCGATTTCGGCCACGGCGTGCGGCCACATTGCGCGATCTACAACCGCCATGACGGAATGCTGTACGTGACCACGGAACTCGATAAGGACGTGACGATCATCGACCCGCGCACGCTCAAAATTGTCGGCACGATTCCGACCGGGCAGGAGCAATCGCACATGCTGGCTATCTCGCACGATGGCCGCCGAGGATACACCGCCAATGTGGGACCGGGCACCGTTTCGGTGCTGGATATACAAGCGCGGAAGACATTCGCTATCATTCCGATTTCGGCGGAGACGCAGCGCATTTCCGTTTCGAACGACGATAGCATGGCGTTCACCTCCGACCAGACGAAGCCTCAACTTGCCGTCATCGATACCGCGACGAACAAGGTGAAGGCGTGGGTCCCGCTGCCGGGCCTGGGCTATGGAACAGCGTCCACCAAAGATGGGCGCTCGTTGCTGGTGGCGATTCCGGCGAAGGGCCTGGTGGCCGTGGTCGATCTCGGCACGCTGAAAGTGGTCCGTACGATTGCGGTTCCCAGCGCGCCTCAGGAAATTCTGGTGCGTCCGGATGGCAAGGTGGCGTATGTCTCGTGCAATGTGAAGCATCAGGTTGCGGCCATCGATCTCTCCGACTGGAAGGTGCAGAAATTGATTGATGTGGGGGCGGGCGCGGACGGCCTCGCCTGGGCGCGATGAGGGTGCGTGACGAATCGCCGATCACTCTCGTCACAAAATAAGTAAGCTATCGCCCAAAAACCTAGTCTGTCTTTTCTGGAATGGGGGTGGGTAATTGTCTCGGCGGCTCCGTCGATTCATTGTCCCCACTCGGCTCTACCTCTTCGTCTATCAAATCAAAAAGTGTTTGCTCTTGTGGCCGTAGTGGAAGCTCTCCAAGCCTTATCGTATGTATCCCACACGAAGAGGCAAAGTTGCATAATGCTGGATCATCAGAGTAAAGCGTGGATACTCCCCTCACCTTGCAGATGGCGACAATCTGATGATCGAACTTCACTTTAGCCCAATTTTCCGTGAGGTTTTTCCCGCGCTTGTTCCCGATTCGTTTTGCCGCAGCAATCGCAATAGCCACCTCAATAGCGGCCAAATCATCAAATGGAGCAATTTCAAAGCGTGATGATTTAGAGAGTTGATTTACCAGAGCTGGACCGGCACCTCCCGCACGGACTAATAATTCGCTGAGAGCTGGCGTAGGTATCATGATTCTCTCGTGTTTCGTCTCCAAAAACTCAATAAGGTATTCAACGCGTTCTTTTGCGCGTTCAACAGAACAGGGAACGTCGGGATACCAGACTGCCAGCGCGATTGATGCGTCGAATCCAACCATCAGCCCTCACGTTCCCGGAGGGACGCGAGCTCTCCCAGTGGGTCATCGATTTCCTTCCATTCATTGTTTGGCAA
>JAJZIF010000230.1 GCA_021810735.1 Acidobacteriota bacterium | reverse complement strand
CAGCTTGCGCTCGGGCCCGGCCGCTGCGGCCAACGCAGCTTCCAGTTCTTTCTTGTTCGTGGCCGTCGCTGCCGCGGGCGCAGGTCCCGTGCCGCCGGTGGTTTTCACCGTCATCGGGTAATCGAGCTTGGCTTCAATTTTCTTGATCGCCTTCTTCGAATCCTTCTCCCAGGCGGAACTGGCGATCGTCACCGGCTTCTTCTTGTCATAGGCCGAGCATGCGTAGAACGAACCGAACTTACCCCACTTCAGCACCAGCGGCGCACCACACTGCGGACATTTTTCTTCCGTCGGCTGTTCCATCCGCTTGATGTCTTCCATGTTCTTGTCGGCGACCTTCAACTCCTCCTGAAAGTAGCCATAGAAGCCGCGCAGCAGGTCCGTCCATTTCTCCGTGCCGTCTTCCACCGCATCCAGTTCCACTTCCAGCTTGGCCGTATAGGCCGGATCGAAAATGTACGGAAAGTTTTTCACCAGCAGGTCATTGACCACCTGACCCAGTTCGGTTGGATAAAATTTGCTCGATCCCTTCGGCGGAACTTTCACCGCGTACTCCCGGTCCTGGATCGTGCTGATGATCGAGGCATAGGTGGAAGGCCTGCCAATGCCGCGCTCTTCCAGTTCCTTCACCAGGGAAGCCTCATTGAAACGCGGCGGCGGCTCGGTAAAATGCTGCTCCGGTTTCAGCGCATTCAGGTTCAGCGCCTGCCCGTTGTTCAGCTCCGGCAAGCGGTTGCTCAGCGCCTCATCATCGGCATCTTTCGCGTCTTTGGCTTCTTCGTAAATCTTGAGAAAGCCATCGAACTTCAAGACGGATCCAGTCACGCGGTAATCGTAACTGCGGTCCGCTTTTGCAACGATGTCCACTGTCGTCTGATCGAACACGGCCTGCACCATCTGCGAAGCGATAAAGCGCTGCCAGATGAGCTTGTAAAGTTTGTATTGCTCGTCGCTCAGATACCGCTTGATCTCATCCGGCGCCAAGTCCACATTGGTCGGACGAATCGCTTCATGCGCGTCCTGCGCATCTTTCTTGCTTTTGAAAACGTTTGGGCTCGCCGGCATATACTTCTGCCCAAGTTTTTTCCCAATGTAGTCGCGCGCTTCTTCAATCGCATCCGGCGAGACACGAGTCGAGTCGGTACGCATATAGGTGATCAGACCAACCGTTCCCTGACCGCCGACCTCGACGCCTTCATACAAACGCTGCGCCACACCCATGGTCCGCCGCACGTTGAAGCCGAGCTTGCGCGATGCATCCTGCTGCAATTTGCTGGTGGTAAATGGGGCGGTCGGATTCTGCCGGCGCTCCTTCTTTTCGACAGATCGCACTTTCCAGTCGGCGATTTTCAAAGCGGCAACAATGGCATCCGTCTCCGCCTGATTTGGAAGTGACGGAGTATTCACCGTCTCCACCGTCGCGCGCTTTCCGTCGATGCCGACAAACCGCGCGGTAAACTCCTGGCCCGCATTTCCATTGCTCAAAACCGGCGTCAGCTGCGCGTCCAGCGTCCAATACTCGACTGGCTGGAATGCCTTGATCTCGCGCTCGCGCTCGACGATCAGCCGCACGGCTACGGTTTGCACGCGGCCTGCCGACAAACCACGTCGCACCTTGTCCCACAATAGCGGTGAAATCTGATAGCCCACGATTCGGTCCAGCACTCGCCGCGTCTGCTGCGCATCCACCAGACGCGCATCGACGTTGCCCGCATGTTGAAAGGCGGCCTTCACGGCCTTCTGCGTGATCTCGTTAAACGTGACTCGCTGGATGGTCGCTTTATTCCGTAGTTGCGGCTTTAACTGCAACTCCAGATGCCACGCAATGGCCTCGCCTTCGCGGTCAGGATCGGGCGCGAGGTACACGGCATCCGCAGCCGACGCCAGCTTCTTCAGCCGCTCGACGACCTTCTCCTTGCCGGGCATCACAATCAGTTCCGGCTCGAATGTGCCGTTCTCCAGTTCCACACCAATCTTGCTTTTCGGCAAATCCATAATGTGGCCAAGCGAGGCCTCCACGATGAAATCCTTGCCGAGATATTTGTTGATCGTCTTCGCCTTCGCAGGAGATTCGACGATCACGAGTGACTTTGCCATTGCAGATACACTTCCTTATTCAGTAACTGATCGTGTGTTGTTCGGAATGCTCTAAAAGACGCGTTGCTCCGAATTAGGTAACAAGAGCGAAACTACCATGGTTTTGCTCGGTGATACCAGTGCGCGGCAGAAACTCCTCTGGGCTTCGCTTCCGAAACGGGCAGATCCGCCCGATCGAACAAAGGGGATATTGAGGTTGCACCGGCTGCGAAATTGGCCCGCTCTAAAATGTCCTCACGTAGTTTTTGCCCGGCATGGCGCGCACGCGCCCGGCAAGCTCCAGCTCAAACAGCGCGGTAAAAATCTCCGACGAACTCATTTTCTCTTCCAGCATCTCGACCAGTTCATCCAGTTGCAGTGCCTGGTCCGGACGCAGCGCATCGAAGACCCGCGCCTGATCTTCCGGCAGATCGGGCAAATCCGGCTTACTGAATAACGATGCGGCAGACCCGTCGGAAGATGCAATTCCCTGCCGTTCCTCCACCTCCATGCGAATCTGCGTGGGCAGTTCTTCCCACACATCCTCCCACGTGGCCACCAGCTTGGCGCCCTGTTTAATCAACGTGTTCGGCCCCCAGGAATTCTTCGACGTCACATTGCCGGGGACAGCGAACACTTCACGATTTTGTTCCAGCGCGCATCGGGCGGTAATACGTGTGCCGCTGTTTTCGCCAGCCTCGATCACCAGCACGCCGACGCTCATCCCACTGAGAATTCTGTTGCGAATAGGAAAATTCTGCGGCGCCGGAAAGGTTCCCATCGGATATTCGCTCAGGATCGCGCCTCCCGTCTCGAGGATCTGCTCCGCCAGCCGCTTGTTCTCCTTGGGATAGATGACGTCGATCCCGGTGCCCCAGACGGCGATGGTTTTGCCGCGCGCATCGAGCGCGCCGCGATGCGCCGCTGTGTCGACGCCCCGTGCCATGCCGCTCAAAATAATCAAGCCATGCGCCGCCAGATCGCGCGCCAGCATCTCCGCCATCCCCGTGCCATACGGCGTGGGATGGCGCGTCCCGACGATGGCAATCCCAGGCTGCGCCAGCAACGATTTATCGCCGCGCAACCACAATACCGTTGGTGGATCGTAGATCTCGCGCAGCCGCTCCGGATATTCCTCATCCGCCGGAGTGATGAGCGTTCCACCACCCTCCTGCACGCGTTTCCACTCTTTTTCCGCTTCGATCAGAGACTTGCCGGAGACGATCGACTGCGCAGACACGGCCGGCAGGCGTAAACCCTCCAACTGCGTCAGCGGCAGGGCCATCACGCCTTCCGCGCTGCCGACGGTGTTCACGGCGCGCCAAATGCGGGTCATTCCAAGCCGGCTGGTCATCGCGAGCGCCAGCCATGCCCGCCGCTCGCCATCCAGCAAGACCGGAGCCGCAGGCGTTGCCTGCTTGGCCGGCACGGATTCATCGGAAGCGTGTGTCGTTGTATCTGTCACGTTGGGGGATGGTGCAACATTGCCGGAGGTTCCGCTCCGTCTACAATCTCCATGAAAAATTGGCGTGATTGTTGCCGAGCGTATCCGGGACTGGCTGGAATGTCAAGTTTGGATGAAATGGTTGAAGACTGTTCTTTACTTACTACTGCGAGTAACGAGGTTCCGTTAATAACGCGCCGCTCCTGCCTTCAACTTTTGTCTCCACTTCTTATCATCTCCTACAACGTCAATCAAATCTTCAACCATGATTTTGCGAAGCGAACGAACAAGCAGGTATAGCGCAGAGGCACTCAAAATTTGGCTGTAAGAATACTGGTACAAGTCCTCGCCGTGTACCGAACATTCTGGATTTGTATTCTTCAGTTCCCTTTGCGCAAGAAACTTTTTCGGTATCAGTTTTCCATGTGCAACGATGCTTCGAAATTGAAAGAGGTCTGTAGCAATGCTGCCAACAGTCAAGTCTGCCTGAAACTCACATTCAAATAGAGGCGGGAAAATAAGCGTGTCTACTCCAAGGAATCCAGTCAATCGCTCGACAAATGGAATTTTCTTTTCAGCCATGAAAAGCATATCCAAAGCCATCACCCACATAAGAGTGCTCAGGTATATGTGATTCGCTTGAAGTCCAAGTTCCAGCAAAACTATCGGATTCTCCAGGCGTGTAATTTTCTCATCGAATGCCCGGCTGACCCCTCGATATACCTTCTCGAAATCTTTCTTGATGCCTTCTACATCATAAGTAAGCCATGCACGCAATATCTGGGCACTTCATTTCTGAAGGATGAAAGCCATAATTCAAGTGCGTCCACCCCTCTTGATTCTTGCGGAAACCCATATACACATTCTTGCAACCGAACGGACGTATGATTTGAAGCGAAGACATTGCCCAGCGGGCTTTCGCGTAACCGGGAGGCGCATTGTGGCCGCTCTCGATATCCTCGGATACGGTTAGCCACACTTTCCAATTTGAAATGGCATCCACATCCATTCCGGACATGACCTGATTCAAAAATGACTTGTCTAACTGAATGTTCTGGATTTTTCCGATAGTTACGCCATCTGGGAACGCAAGGTTCTCCGAACCCAATTTATGCGGGATGGGAGTACCAACAAGAATTGTCTCCATACGGTTAGCCAGTGTTTATAGAAGTATTGATATCTGTTCTGAGCATACGATAACCGATATACGGGAGCCCCATCCTCGCCACGGCGAGCGTGGGTGGATCAACTGCGTCATTCTTTCACTTGTGCACTTCCCGGCCTGGACGCCGCTCCTGTGCCAGCCGTTCCGCGAGAAACACTTTGAGGAGCGACTGATAGGGCACGTCCCGCTGGTTTGCCAGCAACTTCAAGTCTTCAATCATGGACACGGGCAGGCGAAGCGAGATGGTCCGTAGCGAGGGCTTCAGTTGCACAAATTTTCGTGCCCGCCCCTTCGACCAATCGACGTATCCAGTCGAGTCTGCCTTGGCCCAGAAGTTATGTTCCTCTTCTTCGTTCTTAAACTTCGGGATTGTTTTTTTCGTGCCTTGCATAGATGTCCTTTTCATTGCGATTCATATCGCGCGCCGATATCACCCGAATCGACTGTCCGCGGACCGTAAACGCTATAAATAAATGCCGCCCTTTACCCGTTCTTCCCAGCGCATAATAGCGCCTTTCGGCTGCGGAATGCCGAACATCGCCACGCACTACCAACGGCTGTTGGAAGAAAATGTCCTCTGCTTCTTCCGGCGTCACCCGATGCCGTTCCCAATTTTTGAGGACGTTGGTATCATCCCAATCAAACCCGGTACAGTTCTCCAGTGGATCGGAAGTGGTCACACGGTAAGTATATATGAGCGATATACAAGTGTTCATGTCGTAATGATCGACACAATGGCATTCACGCGACACATTGCTACACTTGTGTGTGACGCATCGCCTCCGCATCTCTGCCATTCGCTTTCTCAATCCCGCGCCATTGATGTGGGACTTTGAACATCCGCCGGAGATGGCGCGGCTGGCCGAGCGCTATCGAATTCATTCCACAATGCCGTCGCAATGCGCGACGGAACTGGCCGATGGTACCGCCGATATCGGGCTGATTCCCATTGCCGCGTATGCAACGACACCGGAGCTGGCCATCCTCCCCGGCTGCACCATCGCTTCGCTCGATCGGGTCCGCTCCATCATTCTTGTAGTCAGGCATCCAGATGGAATGGGCGCTGTGCGCCGCGTTGCCGCCGACACGGCCTCGCGCGCATCGAATGCCTATGCGCAAATCATCTTTCGAAAATTCCTTGGCGTCGACCCGGAATTTGTTCCACATGCGCCCAATCTGGAGGCCATGCTGGAGAACTGCGATGCCGCGATCCTGATTGGCGACCCGGCCCTGCTGGCGCTGGAAGAAAAGGCTGCGCGGTTCGCCCGCACCGGCCAGCGTCTGGAATATGTGGACCTGGGGCAGGAATGGAAACGCCATACTGGCCTGCCGTGGGTTTCCGCCGTGTGGGCGGTGCGACCCGATGCTGTCGCCGCATCCGGCCTCGCGCCCGCCAGCATCATCGAGGATTTCATCCAGTCGCGCGACCACGGCACGGCCCACATCGAGGACCTTGTCCGGGAATGGGCGCCTCGTATCCCGGTTCCGGCGGCAACGATTCGCACCTATCTGTCAACAAATATTCACTACGTGCTGGATGAGTCCTGCCTGGCCGGAATGGAATTGTTCTTCCGCTACGCCGCCGAATGCGGCGTCCTGCCGCCCGCGCCCCAGCTTCGCTTCCTCTAGCCGATGCCGGCTCTTCAAGCTTCCGGAGAAACTACATTGCTCTATGGGCTGAGATACATACGCTAGTTTGTGCTGCGGAAGATTTCCACTCCGGTATAATGGCCTCAGGCCAGTAATT
>JAJZIF010000229.1 GCA_021810735.1 Acidobacteriota bacterium | reverse complement strand
CCGTAGAAGCCGAGCTCGCCCATGGGCCGGATCAATTCTTTGGGGAAGCGGCCGTCGCGGTTGCATTCCTCGATGATTGGAATGAGGTTGTCTTCAATGAATTGGCGCGCAGTGTCGCGCACCAGCCGCTCGTCTTCACTGAGCAGTGTGTCGAAGCCGATAAAGTCAACTCCGCTGAATTTGAAAGCCATGGAATGTTTCTCCGTGAAGAAACTGGAAAACTCTCCAGCCTAGCAGAGTGCGGAGAGCGCCGCAGAAAACCGGGCGGGGTGGGTTGATTTGGTTTTCTGGAAGAACAGCAATTTGGGCGCAAACCTTTGCCGCCAGATAACCCAGGTCTCAGAAGCGAGACCTGGGGCACCCAGGCATTCTTTCCGGCGCACGGCACTCGACAAGCTCTTCACCAAGGGTTGATGACGACATGTAAGAATAGCAGCGCAGCTCTCGGAGACAGTCACGGGCTGGGCCAGGGGACACATTGGATGCGTCGTGTTGCGCTGATTTACAACCCGGCTTCGGGCCAGCGGCTTGAGCGGCGGGCCGCAGCGATCGCGGAGGTGGTGGCGGTACTCAGCGAGGCAGGCGTGGAAGTGAAGGCGATCGCAACTGAGTCGCCAGCGAGCGCCGGGGCACAGGCGCAGGAGGCGGTGCGCCAGGGATTCGACACGATTCTGGCGTGTGGGGGAGACGGCACAGTGCATGAAGCGCTGCAGTCTCTGGTTGGCGGATTCGCAGCGCTGGGCGTCATCCCGATGGGAACGGCGAATGCGCTGGCTGCCGATTTGGGCCTGCCCGCGTCTCCAGTGAAGGCGGTGAAGATGCTGCTGACTGCGACTCCAGTGCGGGTGTCCGTGGGGCGTGTCTTCTATCGCGACAGCGAAAGTAGTTCGCGCTCGCGCTATTTTATTGTGGCGGCGGGAATTGGCGCGGATGCTCTCTTCATGTCGCGGCTGGATCCCAAGTTGAAACAGCGGTTCGGATATGCGCTGTACGTGGTGGAAGCTTTTCATCTGTGGGCGACCTACAAGTATCCGACGTTTGCGGCGCGGTTTCAGGAGAGTGGAAGGCAAGCGCCGCGAGTGGAAGAAGTGTCGCAGATTCTGGCGGTGCGCATCGGCAATTTTGGGGGTGTGGTGCGCGAGCTGGCGCCTGGGGCTACGATCACCAATCACCATCTCCACGTGATTGCGCTGAAAACGCGCAGCCGCCTGCGATACCTGCGATTCATGATCTCCGTGTTGCTGCGACGACCCGAATACTCGGGGCCGATGGAACTGGTGGACTGCGAATCTATGGAGTGCTTTGCGCTGGAAGGCTCGACGGAGCGATTATATGTCGAGGCGGATGGGGAGTTGCTGGGTACCTTGCCGGCGAGGATCGAAGTGGTGCCGCAAACTTTGACCGTACTGATTCCGAAGGGGATTCAGGGTCGCAGAACGTGACCCTTGAATAAGCGACCTATGGTCGAGATGACCTTATTTCCAGCCCCACTCAAGCCAAGAAGCGGCTTGAATGGGCCACGACAGGGTCCAGCGATTCATGCGGAATCGATCAGTATTCATAATCCAAAGAGAATTGAATCCTTCGGGGATCGGCGACCTGAATCGGTTGGTTGAATTGTGGTTCGGCGGTTGCGCCCGATCCGTAGACCGGGTTGATCAGATCGATATTTTGCTTATTCAGCAGGTTGAAGGATTCGGCCACGATATCGAGATGACCGCGCCAGATAGGAACCATCTTGAGGATGCGAAGATCGAAGTCTACGTTCGGCGGCGTTTGCAGACTGTTGCGAGTAAGCCCGAGCGGGCGCGCGGCAAAGGGATAAATATGTTCCAGATTGGTGTCCACGCCAGTGAGCGGGTTGGCGCGAAAGCCGCTATCGACCGCTAGAATGGGCGCAAATTCCAATCCATAGAGAGCTTTTAGAAGTGGGTTGGAGACGCCTCCTTTGGCGGCATCCTGGGGATCGTCGAGGTCAGGTCCGAGCACCCAGAGTCCGCTCAGAACGAAGCGATGCCGCTGGTCTTCGAGGGAGAGCGCGCGTTCGTCGTTGAGGGCATACGGATTTTGCGGTTGCTCAGTATCGTAGGACGCGTCGTCGATGGTCTTGGAGAAGGTATAGCCGGCCATTAGCTCGAATTCTTCGTTAAACTGCCGGTTCAGCGTGACGGTCAGGCCGTTATAGTTTGAACTGGCTTCGGTCTGGAACTGGTTGATGGCGTCATACGCCGGGTTGAGGCGCTGCGAAGGAAAAATCGTGCGGTCGATCTGCTGGGCAGTGGGTGCCGGAATGCCCAGGCTCGGCGCATTCGCCAACGTCAGAGGCACGGGAGGCGGCAGATTGACGTTGACCGTGCGCCCCATCTTGACGCCGTGAACGAAGCGGTATTCGGCGCTGGCCGTCCACTGTGCGGGAAGCTGTCGCTCGATGCCGAAGGAAGCAGTCTCGCTGTAAGGATTTGCCAAGCGCGGCTGGGCCTGCCAGATGCTGGGCGCAATTCCGGTATGCGGCGCTGTGAAGAAAGATCCCGACTGATACAGGGACGCAGCGTCCGCGCCTTCCGCGATCTGCTGCGTGGCGCGGAGACCATCGAACTCCTCGATGCGGTTGACGGTAGAGAGCAAATAGCGATCGAAGAAGATTCCGAATCCTCCGCGAAGAACCCAGTTTTTGTCCGGCGACCACGCAAAGCCAAGTCGCGGGCTTAGATTGTCGGCGTCTTGTGGAAGGGAAGCGGGCAAGCGGTTGTATTCATAGCGGAGGCCGTAGTCGAGGGCAAGGGTATGGAACGGTGTCCAGTGGTCCTGAACATATGCCGCGCTGCGAAGCTCGGAAAAATTCGTGTTGGGATCGCCGAAGCTCTGGGTGTAGAAAGCCGCCTGGCCGTCGGCGAGCGCGGTCAGATTCGGAAACACATACAGTCCTGCGAATCCGTCGAGATTGGCGGCACGCAAGGCCACGTGGCTGAATGTCGCTCCCGCCTGGAAAAGGTGCTTGCTATACTGCCGGATCACGCCATCGCCAAAGTCCACGTGCGTTTCGTAACGGCGACTGTTTCCCGCATAGGGCGTGCCGAGCTGGGCGATACCGGCGACCACGATGCCGGGTCCAGTGATGGAGGCAGTGCGCAGCGCGACGCGGCGCTGCGCCACTTCAAAGTTCATCTGATTGAGCAGTCGCGGAGAGATTGCGGCGCTCCACGAACCGTTCACGCTGTTGTCGTCGTAAAACGCCGAGCCGCGCGCGCTCAGATCGGTGAGGTCGTCCGTGTTGAAGGCATCATTCACGGAACGATTGTTGGTGAGCGCATAGCGCAGCATCAGACTGTTGGCAGCGAATGCGCGGTCCATGCGTCCGGAAAGTTCCGTCTCCTGATTGACGGTGGGAAAAAATCCATGTTGCAGGCGGAAGCCGCGCAATGGGCCTGTCCGCTCCAGTGCGCTATCGATTTCCGCAATCAGTTGCGGATCAAAATCGCCCGCTTCCTCGCCACGCGTCATTTCCTGTTCGGCGGCAACGTAGTAGAAGAGCTTGTCTTTCTGGATGGGGCCGCCGGTGGAGAAGCCAGCTCGCAGACTGTTTTCGTCCGGTTTGCGCGGTACAATCTCGAGCGCGGGCGTTCCGTTCAACGCTCCATTCTGGACGAACAGAAAGGCGTCGCCGTGCTGGAGATTTACGCCGGAACGCGTTTCGACATCGACCGACCCGCCGGCGGAACCGCCGTACTGGGCCCCATAGCCGTGATTCACGACTTGAAAATCGCTGATGGCTTCCGGGGACAGCTCCGTCCTGCTGAGGCCGGTGTATTCATCGTTGTCGTCGACGCCATCGATGTAGAGCGCATTGCTCGATGGGCGCAGTCCGCCGGCGCTGAATCCGCCTTCGGCCGCCGCCCCCGGAGATTGCACTCCCTGCGCGGGGTTCGCCGAGCCGAGTGACGGCGCCAGCAAAGTGAAACTCAGATAGTTCCGGCTGGGAATCGGAAGCTCCTCGATACGATCGCGGTCGATGTTGGTGACCGGCGAGGATTGCGAGGTGTCGAGTGCTTCTGTGCGGGACTGGACGCGTACCTGCTGGCTGGCGCGCGCGGGAGCGAGCTGGGCATCGATGCGCGCGTTGCGTCCGACCGCGATGACGACGGAATCGTTGCGGTAGCCTGCGAAGCCGGGCGCGGCAATCTCGATCCGATATGTCCCGCTGGGAAGTCCGGCGATCCCAAAGGCCCCATCGGAACCCGTGGAGGTCGCGCGGACGATTGTTTTATCCGAGCTGGAAAGCGTGATATGCGCCCCGGCAATGGCTGAACCTGTCGTGTCCGTAACCGTGCCGGAGACACTGCCCTGCGTCAGGCCGGTTTGTGCCCGCAGGTATGGGGAGAAAAACATGAAAAAAAACGCAGCGGCGAGAACAAACCGCAGGGGGGCGGCGAAACCAGGACGGCGAGACATTGAACTCCTCTTCTGTGAATGCGGGCATCAGTCAGAACAGCAGGCGCGGAAAGGCACGCCCATCGCTGTCGCTTCCAGCGTGAGTTCACAGTGAGGATCAGATTCTGAGCGGAACAAGAGGCGGGCTTGCCGTGGACGCGGGGCGGTGGCTCGCTCCCGCTGGCAAGAGCGGGGGAGATTGGATAGACGGGCCGGGGCGCCTCTTCGAAGACGCGAGCGCGGGAACGTAGCGCAGCAGCCTGGCGAGCGTCACGACGATGCCAACACCTACAAACCATGCGGTGATGTTGAGTTCCGTGTCGTTCGCCGGCACAACGTGCTTGTCCCAGTGGTCGAAGTACTCCGCGAGAGGAGTGAGCGTGGCCAGGATCAGGACAATGCCAGCCGCGAATTGGAAAATGCGCCGCGCCACTGATCTGAGAATAGCCGGGCAGGAGCATTCATCGCAAATCTGCGGGATGAGGGCGGATGGAGAGTTGCCGGTTGGAGCGCCGGTAGGGATTGAAGTGGCGTCGCAGGTATTGAGGAACCAGACGCAGCGAAATCCATGTCGCAAAAGCTAGACCGTGGGGTATCTCAGTCGTCCACGCAGCCGTCAGGATTCCGCAGTGCGGCAGGGCATATTTTTTGAGGAACTTCTACGGTGTGCCGCATCCAACGGAGAGCTATGTACAACGCAAAAGCATTCTCCGCTGACAGTGCGACATCGCCGCTGGCTTCCACCACGATCGCGCGGCGCGATCCAACCGAGACAGATGTGCAGATTGAGATTTTGTTCTGCGGCATTTGTCATTCTGACTTGCATCAGGTGCGCAATGAGTGGAGCGGCGTGATGCCAACCGTCTATCCCTGCGTGCCCGGCCATGAGATTGTCGGCCGCGTTACGAAAACCGGCTCGGCTGTAAAGAAATTCAAGGTAGGAGATGTTGCCGCGGTCGGGTGTATGGTCGACTCCGACGGAACGTGCCCGGAGTGTCTACGGGGCGAGGAGCAGTTCTGCCCCAACATGACCCTGACCTATAACTTTCCTGATAAGCACACGGGCGGCGTGACGTATGGAGGTTACTCGGACAGCGTGGTTGTGGATCAGCGGTTCGTGCTGAAGGTTCCCTCGAACCTCGATCTGGCCGGGGCCGCGCCGCTGCTGTGCGCGGGCATCACCACTTTCTCGCCGCTGCACCACTGGGGAGTGACCAAGGGCAAGAAGGTTGGGATCGTCGGGCTGGGCGGACTGGGCCACATGGGAGTGAAGTTCGCGCACGCTCTTGGCGCGCACGTTGTTCTGTTTACCACGTCGCCCAACAAGAAGGAAGACGCGTTCCGGCTGGGGGCCGACGAGGTCGTCGTCTCCCGCAACGCGGACGAGATGGTCAAGCACGCGGGCAGCTTCGACTTTATCCTGGATGCTGTCTCCGCCAGCCACGACATCAACGCATATATCAACCTGCTGCGACGCGACGGAAATCTGACGCTGGTGGGTGCGCCGAACAAGCCGTTTGAGATTCCAGCGTTCAATCTGATCATGGGCCGTCGCAGCCTTTCCGGCTCTCCTATCGGCGGCATTGCGGAGACGCAGAAGATGCTCGACTTCTGCGGCGCGCACAACATTACCGCCGATGTCGAAGTGATTCCAATCCAGAAGGTGAATGAGGCGTATGAGCGGTTGCTGAAGGCGGACGTGAAGTATCGCTTCTCGATCGACATGGCCTCGCTGAAGAGCGCTTAACCACAAGGAGCCAACCAACAGGCAGATAACCCAGGTCTCAGAAGCGAGACCTGGGGCACCCGGGCCAAAAGATGGCTTGAGTGGAGCACCCGGCAGGTGCTTTCCGCTCACGCGCGCGATTGAAATTTTTCGCGAATGAGAACGACTTTTGCCGCATTCCACGTCTAAATGAAGCAGGTCCGAGAAAATTCGGATCTATTTCCAGACCTTAGTAAATGGAGAAAGTCAACCATGCGAATGCAATCGAAGGTGATCGTACGCGTAGCGTTACTCGCGC
>JAJZIF010000228.1 GCA_021810735.1 Acidobacteriota bacterium | reverse complement strand
CTTCAGGCAGACATCGGCGGCCCGCGCGATCAGGTTGTCCGCCAGTCCGTTGGCAATCGCGCCCAGTGTTCCCATGCTGCAGGGCAGCACGATCATTCCTTCGCAGGGATAGCTGCCGCTCGCGATCGGCGCTCCGATATCGCCGGGCGCGTGCTGGAGGATCTTCGCGCTCACGTGGCCGAGAAGTTTCGCAACAAGGTCATTGCGTCCGCTGATCTGCAACTCTTCCGCGAGTACCCGAAGAGAGCTTTCCGATGCTATGAAGTGGATGCGTTCGACGCGCGCATCCTGTTCCAGCAGGAGAAGCAATTCGCGTGCGAGCACCGCGCCGCTGGCGCCGGTAAGGGCGACGGTCAGTATTTTTCCGGAGGCCATCGACTTTCCTGCTTCCCTTAAGCGGGTTCCTTCAATACGCGCGCAAAAATGGTATCCACGTTCGTCAGTTGGCGATTCAGGTCGAAGGAGCGCGCCAATTTTTCCAGCGAAAGCAACTTTGTGATCTCCGGATCGTTGCCGACCTGCTCGCGAAAATTCAAATCCTGCTGCCAGGCGCGCATGGCGTGGGACTGTACCAGGCGATACGCATCCTCGCGCGACATGCCGGCTTCGGCAAGCTCCAGCAAGAGCTGGCCGGAAAAAATCAGGCCGCCGGTGAGTTCAAGATTGCGCAGCATGCGTTCGGGATGCACGACCAGCTTGTCGATCAGGCCGGTTGTTTTCTCCAGCAGATAGTCGGTCAAAATTGTCGAGTCGGGCAGAATGATGCGTTCCACGGAGGAATGAGAAATATCGCGCTCGTGCCACAAGGCGACATTTTCCAGCGCCGCCTGCTGATTGGCGCGAACCACGCGAGCCAGGCCACTGATCTGCTCGCTGGTGATGGGGTTGCGTTTGTGCGGCATGGCGGACGAGCCTTTTTGCTTCTCGGAAAAATACTCTTCCGCCTCGCGCACTTCCGTCCGCTGCAGATGGCGAATCTCGACGGCAATCTTGTCGAGCGTTGCTGTAATCAATGCCAGCGCGCCGATGTAAAAGGCATGGCGGTCGCGCTGAATCACCTGGGTGGCCACGGGAGCCGGCGTTAAGCCAAGTCGCTTGCAGATGCGCGCCTCATGCTCGGGCTTGAGGTGGCCGAAGGTGCCGACCGCGCCAGAAAGTTTGCCGACGCGCATGTCCTCCGCGGCCAGCTCGAACCGTTTGAGATTGCGCCGCATTTCGGCATACCAGTTCAGCAGCTTCAGTCCAAATGTGGTGGGTTCGGCGTGGATGCCGTGCGTGCGCCCAACGGTCGGAGTGTGCTGAAACTCAATGGCGCGGCGCTTCAACACTTCCAGAAAGCGCAGGAGATCTTCGCGCAGGATCGCCGAAGCCGCCTTCACCTGGAGAGCCTGGGCAGTGTCCACCACGTCATTGGAAGTCAAGCCGTAGTGCAGCCAGCGCGCTTCCGGGCCAATCTTTTCCGCCACCGCCGTGGTGAAGGCGATGACGTCGTGGCGGACCTCTGCCTCGATTTGTTGAATGCGGGCGACGTCGATGCTGCCGCGTTCGCGGATGGCCCGCGCGGCGTCGGCGGGAACGATGCCGAATTCGGCCAGCGTCTCCGAGGCGGCCGCTTCCACCTCCAGCCACATGCTGTACTTGCTTTCATCCGTCCAGACGCTGCCCATGGCGGCGCGTGTGTAGCGTTCAATCACGACCGAGGTCCTCGCATGCGATTTACTCTGGTGCATATCCGCTGGATTCGGGATTCGGCGACGCCGAGCAATTCCGACATTTCCTCGTAGAGAAATCCGTAGCCGGGTTGGTAGGGCTGCACCCATTTGCCGTCGATGACGAACTGCGGAATGGCGCGCTTGCCGATGTGCGCGATCACTTCCTCGGCGGCGTCAGGAGTGGTTTCAATATCGATTTCGGTGTGCGGAATCTTGTGCTTCAGCAGAAAACGCTTTGCTTCTTGGCAATCGGGACACCAGGAGGCCGTGTACACGATCAAGGTCATAGTTTCATGATAAATGGGAGGGTAGATTTGCAGGGTTTCTGCACACATGTCTCGGACGCGAAACATAATGCACCCAGGTTTTAGACGCGGACCACCCGCCACCGTGCTTGGTTTCACACAATTGTGGTGTCCGGAAAAAATAGGAGAATGGTTGCCAGTTGGGGTCTTCCGAGTCGCAATCCAGGGTCATGCCACAGACTTGATGGTCTTGTCAGGCGTCTGCGCCTGGATGAGTTCGTCGAAGAGCGCGTGGTAATGAATCATCGCGGTCCGCAGGTCTTCCGTGCTGGCTTCGTCTCGGCCAAGCCGCGCCGTGACTCCGTGCGCGGAGCGATAGTTTTCCACCAGGCGAGGATGGTTGACAGAAATGTCTGCGGCTCGCTGATCGAAATCGCTTACAGGATAGCCGCGTGCCTGCATGAGCGAAGATACCAGCTCATCTGCTTCCGTGACTGAACTTTTCGGATGATCGACGAATCGGGACTGTACTGTCTGCCATTCTGCGACAAAGCGTTCCCGCTCTGCTGCTCCCAACTCGCGGATCTTTAGTTTATCCACCCGCGTCTCACGATCCTCAAGTTTCGCTTCGGCCTTGCGCTCCGACCCGTGAGTCAGAACGGCCTGGTCATACTCCGGCCCAAAACGCTGGCGGAGTTCCGCAGTCTTCTTCTTGCGTCTCCGCATGTACAGTGCAACGGCAAAAACGATGATCAGAGCGGCGGCAACCACGCCTGCGATAAATGTGGGATTCATAAGACTCAGATGCATTTCACCCTCCTGGGCGCAGAATGTCTGTAACGGAGAAGCCTACGTTCGAGAACTTGCTTGTCCGAGACAAAACAATCCACAGAATGAGTATGGAACAGGTTGGTTTCCAAAATCTGGTCAGAATTGCTCATCGAACTCCACCATCAACTTCTTTTATCGCTGGGGCGACTGGGGAGGGCGTGGAAGTAGGCGGCAATGGAATGCAGGTCCGCACGTCGGTGGCACACACGTACGTAGGGTTGTCCTAAATTCGGATTATGGAGCAGAGCGCGCCTTTCGCGGGCCGGCGAACAAGACGAATGAATACGGAGACGCCCTTCGGAAAGCAACAGCTAAAAGCTACTCTTTAGCGCAGGCGAAATTTGCGGCGTTGTTGGTATCGCCGGCGCCTTTATACTTTGCCACCATTGGATACGGGCACAATGGCCGAGTCATGATGGCTTTGGGTTTGCCGGGTCCGGGCGCATATTTGGTCGCTGTCACATCCCCCGCAGGAACGCCTTGTTCGACCCAATCCTGCAGCGCATCCAATAAGCCAAACTTCGATCCCTTCTCCGCCGCGTGCCCGATTTGTCCAACGGAGTCGGGTCCAGGTCCGCCGCCGCAATGCTCCATGCCTGGGAACATGTACAAGCGCAGGAAAGACTCCGTCTGCTGTTCTCCCATTTGCTGCTGCACGCTCTTGTAGTAGGCAACAGTGTTCCATGGCGAGATGGCGGGATCGTTCCAGCCATGATACATAATCAATTTTCCTCCGCGTGCCTCGAAGCGGCTCAAGTCGGAACTCGTCGCATCCAGGTCCGCCGCGGTCTTGTCGGTTGCCGCCTGAAAAGACGCGTCGACATTGGCCGTCAAAATGTTCCATTTCGGATCGTCCATCACCATGTAGCGGAAGTAGTTCTGCAAATACTGAAGGCCATCGCCCGATCCAGGACCGTGTCCTACTACCCATTGTGGCCATCCGTGAGCCTCATCGCCCATGACAAGTCCCGGGAAAATGGAGCGACCCTGGCTATCCTTGCCGCCTGCGTAATATGCCTGGAGAGAGTTCACCTGCGGCTGAGTCAGACAATCTAGCGAGTCTTCTCCCTTGCATAAAAGCACTTCGGGATTGAAATGGCATTTCGACGGATCGCTGATGATCCCATCTTTTACGCCATCCAAGGCATCGCATGCCGCCAACGCGCTTCGCTCGATGGCAGGCAGTTTCAGGGCTGAGATGTAGGCCCGTGGATCCCCGATCGTGACCTGGGCCAGATCGACACCCGAAGCATGCATGTGGCTCCATGCATTCGCCGGCGCGCCAGCCAAGATCCCGTCATAGTCGTCGGGAAAGCGCTGGGCTTCCATGAGCGCTTCCCGCCCTCCGTCCGAACATGAGTCGAAATATGCCTTTTTGACTGGGCTGCCGTAATACGCCTGCACAATCTCTTTGGCGCGCTCGGTGGTCAAATGCACGGCGCGCCAGCCATAATCCTTGATCTTCTCCGGATGACCGAATGCCCAACTCGCATCTTCCGCCTGTCCCAGGTGGCCTGCATCCGAACCGGCCGTTGCATAGCCATGCCGCAGATTGCCTGCCAGCCCCTGATACCCGATGGAGCCGGCAAACCCGCCATTTCCAACGCCGAGAAAGCGCCCGTTCCAGCGGTTCTCCGGCATCCACACTTCAAAATTGATCTCCGAGTCCGGCGTAGGGCGCAGCACTCCCACGACGCGGCAGAATATAGGCAGTCGCCGCATTGGCAGATTAAGCGTGGGCACATCCACCGCGCCAGAACTCACTCGTTCGGCGGTGGTGATGGTCGTGTTGGGCAGCTTCAGATCCTTGACCGCATCACAATTCGCGGCATGCAGCACTGGAAGAAAACAGGGCACCAGGCCAATGATGCAGGTGGAAATTATCAGTCTTCGAATCATCATGTGTGGATTCAACTTTCCGTTGCACAGATTATCCATCCTGCGCGAGGAAGTCCATAGAAGATTCGTCGAGCAGATGCGCGACGCCGAGAACGCGCTCGATTTTATGGCTGGGCGTCTGCCGGGGAAAGGGAAGTGGGTGGCAATGCCGCCACGTTTGCAGGCAGTTGGCACACGCGCGCGGTGGAGTTGACATAGGGGCATGCGAACCGGGTGGTCGCAGAGGCAGGCAGGACGATCCAGTTGACACCGTAGGGAGTCAGGTTCTGAATGCGTTGTCGATCGGTCCAATGGGAAAAATTCCTGGTGCCGGAGACCGCAGTCCACCATTGCCGGGCGAGCGCGGGGTCGATGGCGGCAACGCCGCCATCTTTGTTCCAATCGGGCAAAACGCCTCGTTGCGCCATGGCGCGGAAGCCGAGGGTGTCTTCCTGGGGCAGCTCCTGGTAGTGCGGATCGAGCGCAAAGTATGCGTCGTTGGGAGTGTTGCCGCGAATCCAGAGAAATGCCTGGGCCCAGGGATTGTGGCTGCGGCCCCACGGCCACTCGACATGCTTGAGCGCCGGATAGATGCAGAGCTGCACGGTGAACATAAGGGCGGCGATGGCGGCGAAGCAGCCGGTCCACGCCCACCAACGGCGGCGCAGGCAGTACTCGCCAAGCAGGCTGCCCAGCAGCAGAAAAAACAGAATGTAGATGAGTTGAAAAACGCGGAGCGCCTGCAGTCGCGCCAGCAAGAATGAGTTGTCGGTGCGTGTAAAGCAGAGAGCAAACACCACAGCCAACACGCCGACATATAGAGACACAGCCGAAATGAGGCTGTAGTTGGAACGTAGGCGAAAATGATGGCGGGAAAGGTACAGGTACACGCCGGCGGCAATCAGCGGAGGGAACAATCCAAAGATTTCAAACCATGCCCAGTCGCCGAGAAAAAAATAGGAACGGCTCATGGCGGCTACGCGATAGGACGGAGATGCTCCCAACAGCGTTCCAGCGTGGGATGCAACCAGTCCCAGGGCCATGACGGCGCCAGCGATGCCAGTCAGCCATCCCCAGCGCCGGGCGCGCACCAAAGCCAAGGTGAGGATGTAGCCAATGGCATAGGCCGCCATCAGCGGATGCAGGATGAAGGCCGCGAGCAGGCAAAGCGTCGCGACGAGCATCCGGCGTTCCAGCGCGTAGGCAATCGCAAACAGAGTGAGTGGGGTAGAAAACGAGCGCGCCGTCAAGTACGGATCGATGATGAAGATCGCCGTCCCCGCTACGGGCAATGTCAGGGTTGCGGTGATCAGCAGCATGGCTCCCCATCGTGCCTGAGACGTGGAGAACATCAGACACGTTAGGCGCCAACAGGAGAACAGCATCAGCCATAGCGATGCCAGATAGCTTGTAAATAGCGCAAAACGAAGAGGAACGTGTGATGCCCGAACCAGCCAGCCGAGCGCGTAGGAGAACAGGGAATGTTTCAGATGAGGCAGAACGTACTCGGCATGCAGTGGAAAGACTGAGGGATGAACGACCTTTTCAACCCCCGCCAGGTAGATGGCGGCATCGTCCACATATGGGTGGTAGCCCTGAATGAGCAGGGCCAGGAATGTGAGGCAAGAAAGAAACACAAAAGGCTCCCGACATAAATCCAGGAGTCCTCGTGGTCTTGCCGGAATGGTCGTCGTGACTAGAGTTGGGAGCGCGTGGCGGCATTCCTGGGATGGCGCCTTGCGCTCGATGACTATGAGTGGCAAGCCAACCTCCTGGAGAAATTACGGGATAGACGAC
>JAJZIF010000227.1 GCA_021810735.1 Acidobacteriota bacterium | reverse complement strand
TGCTTCACCATCTTGCCAGTTCAGCAATACACTCACCATCACGAACAGTCCCTACCTTGATGCCGACTCTTACTTGTTACCCATCCTCATGTCCGTCCAAATGTGGGTAATTGAAAGGTCATCACCACGGTTACAAGTTCAAACTGGTCTCGCAGGACACCGGACACATATGCCGAAGGACTGGTATTTCCATACAAATAATCCTGGGGAACAATCTTTACAATCTCGCCGGCATCGGTCTCCAGCACGTCCTGTGGATCATTGATGTAAGCCTGAAACCAGGAGTTATCCACCACGGAAACGCTGGTGAACTGGCCTGCGCCCCCCCAACGCTGAAACCAATGAAGTGACCGGAGGATCACCACTATATTGCAGAGCCGAATTCACGGTTGGCTGCCCGCCAAGTGGGTAGCCCTCACAGTAGAAATGAGAAATGCTGCTGCCGAATGTGGCCGCATGAAAGCATCCAGCGTAGGTAAGGGGTTTGATTGATCCATCATCGATCGCTCCCGCTGCGCTGGCAAATGTTACTGCCGCATTGTGATCCGGCATGATCGCTGGCTTCCACACCGGTGTAAGGCTCACGCCTGAATTCGTCTCTGCCGCTACAGTTGTCTGACTCAAAGTCACTGACGTACCAGATACAGCCACCACCCATGTATTGCTGGGAATTCCTGCCCCGGAGATGGGCGCCCACGGCGCAAAGCCCGTGTTAGAAGCAACTGTAATCACGCTCGAGTTCGCTGGGAACGTTGCGGTACTCGTAGTCGAGGTAATCGTCGCAATGCCCGATACAGTCGACTTTGCCTGCACTTCAAAACACTCACTTGACGCCGTGCAACTACCCGACGGGTCGGATGTCACATTGTTGGTAACACTGGTAGCCGCATACAGGCCGTCAAGATCGGTCCCTGTCGTTCCCGCTACCGTGAAGTGCTGCCCGGCAATGATCGGGGATGTAGAGACCAGTGGGGCATTTCCGCGAACATAGAACGTTGCCGTCGTTCCATTACTGACGGCATAAATCAAACTTCCCCCATTCCATTCGTGACTTGGATACTTGCCATCCACACAATTGCCCGTCCCGAAACAATAAAACCCCGCGGTGCCATCCGGCTCTGTGACCGTATCTCCGGATACTCCGGGAGCAGCGATATTCAATTTCTTGATATGTTGCTCATTTCCTGTCCATATGAGCGGCCATCGGACTGTGTCAATTTCGATATCGGCGCCATAGGTGCGCTCTGTACCTGCCTCTGTGCTAATCCCTCTTCCGCCCCCTCCCGAAACGTTGATATTCCGGAGAGTAAATCCAGCTGCTCCAATTATGGACAGTTCCGTGGCTGTATAGTTATGACCGCCAGGAGCGTACACTTGCAGATCCGAAATCAGGCCGCGGCAGTCCCACCCGTCGGGGTGCTGGAAGAGTCCGTACACTGTAATGCCATCATCATTGTTAACCGTGGGCTCGAGGATAGTCGCGGCCATTCCATCGCCCTTTAACGTAATGTCACAAGGCATACGCAATGTCCCGTCTAAGTCATAAATGCCTTGTGGAATATACACTTGAGCAAAATTCTCGGGCGTTGCCGAGTGTGCATAAGCATAGTCCACGGCATTTTCAATCGCCGCCAGGGAGGGACTTTTGCCTGTGGGATCGGCCGGGCCGGCAGTACCAGCTAGAATCAAGGTTGCGGTAGCCCCTGACGTGCCCCCTCCTGTTATTGTTGGAAGCTGGGAGGTTGTATATCCGCCTCCAGGGAAATTTATGGAAATCTGAACCTGCCCATTCACACAATAGGCAGTTGCACTAGCCTTGCTGCCGTCCTGTTGATATTGCGGCGCTGGAATCGCGACTGTCGGAGCCGAGGTGCAGTTCCCATTTGTAACAGCAATGCCTTCCACGGGCTGCCCTTGGCTGAAGTCGGAATCCTCAACGTTGATCCGCGGTCCTTTCGCAATCAGCTCAGGCACCTGTAATGATCCTTGTAGACTCCCCCCGGTCAAGGGAAGATCGGCGGATGCAAGACTGTCCACATAGCGCTTGGTAGCTGCCTGTAACGCAGATGCAGGATCTCCCGCGAGCGTCAACGGGCCTGTCATTGTCCCGCCACCGATGGGGACATAAGTGCTGCTCAGCGACGCTATGGAGCTGTCCACATAACTCTTACTGACCGATTGCACGGCAACTGTAGCGGGTTCGATCTGTGTCCGTACCGATTCAATACTTGCCGTTCCCGCTGCCGGCACGACCCAGTATTCCTGAGTTACCGTTCCATCGCTCAAATGGTAGACCACCGTGTAGTATGTCCCGGCAGGGTATGCATTCTGGTTTGGCGCCAGATTCACACTGACAAATCCATCGGCTCCGATCGTCACGCTTGTGCTCCCCGCTGCCACGGCCTGATCACTCGCGGTAGTGAAAGCTGGCCAGCTGATCAACATAGTTCCAGACGCAGCCTGTCCGCTCGCCTCATAAACGGTACCCTGCACCGTCGTCGTTGCAACTTGCGCAATTGCCGCCAAAGGTAGGACTACCAGCAAGAATAGAAATAGGTACGTTGCTGACCACCTTGCGCTCATCACAGTCGAGGCTAACCCCTCTTTTCGCAACATGAAATTCCCTTTCGTCATAAGTGCCGGCGATTTAGCATCACCCGCGAGAAGCTCTTGCAATAGCCGGCACGGTCACGGGGCATCGTCAAAGAGCAGTTTTCCTTAAAATGGGGCTAACTATGGCCTTCTTGTTACATCCAAACGATTACGTACAAATACAACAGAAGCCTGCTAACATCTTGCTCGCACTTTTCGAGTCACATTTACCTATTCCTAAGAACATGCTGCGCGTCCTCACACGTGCATTTATGGCTCTCTACGCCTTCCGGTGGACCGCTCATCTCTTGTCAGCTACAGGTCGAAGGTCCGTCTGGAAACTCGCTCAACGATTTCCGGCAACAAATAAAACAGGGACGCCACTTGGCGTCCCCCTGAAATGTCATCTATAGGTTCAGAATATCAGGTTCCCCGATAATTCCCGGCACATTTCTTGTCGATTTCTTATGTTATTGATTTCATAGGCGATTACAAAGGGCCAGACTGCGATGTGAGTCAACAGATAGAGACGTCCAGAATCTCTGCCTCGATCAGAAGGCCCGTCAGGCAATCGAGCGCCAGCGCGTATTTGCGCCCTACACTCCGCTCGCTTTGCTGCGTCAGCTTTGCTGTTTCTTCGTATGTGTACTCTTGCAGTGCTATACGGGCAATCAGGTCCTGAGATTCAATATCCAGGCGCTTGAGGCACTTCTCCACATCGAATATGAAGATGATGCAGTCCTCAAAGGTGCGCAAGCGATAGCTCGATGCACGGCCACGAAAGATACCTGTGCCCAGCAATGACGGTGTTCTTCCCATCTCCATGGAGGCACGCATGTATCGCCTCAAGAGACCCTCCGTCCGCTTGCGATAAAATGCTGTTCCGCCAAGCTCATTGGACGGATGCCTATGTGCAAATGGCCGCTCTATGCCCGCATCGCTCGCCCGTATCAGAGGAACCGTCAAAGCTGCGCTCATCGCTCACCTCCCGCGCAAACGACAGATCGGACTTTTCGCGACCGCCTGCCCCGCGTCCTCATAGTGGGCTTCGGAAAATCTTTCATCCGACGCGCGCAATCCGAGCAATAGACGTTGCTGCTGCTCTGACTGCGAATCCAAAGGCAACCACAGCCTTCGCACACTTTTAAAGAGACCTTCAGATACATCATGATTCGTTTCTCCGCGGCAATGACGGTCACTCGGGGCTCGATCTTGCCGATTCCTCAGAAAAAAGGAAAGAGTCCTCCGCTTATATGCCGGTTCTAGGTTTCGGCGCAATCTTCGGATCACTTTCCGGAAAATCAGTTGGGGGAAAACGCAGACTTGCAACATCGATCGTCACGATCTCCGGGGAATGATGCGCACAGTGGAATTTCCACCGGCAGCTTTGCTAGCTGCTGTTTCTACTCATTTGTGCGGATCAGAAAGTGAGCTGACTTTATCGGCATGGAACCTAGTGGTCAATAAGACAAAGGTCATGTTCTATGGCAGCCGCAAATCGCACATTTAGTGTTACTTATAAAAGTACAGAAGCTTGCGAGTTGCGGCTTTTCTCGTGGCTAATGAAACAGCAGCCCTGCGTGACTCATTGAAAATCATTCACAATGACCTTTTCGCAGCTCCATGAGCGACTGCGCCTTGAAATGTGGCGGCGCATCCAACGCGGAGTCGTGACAGGAAAGCTTCTCGCTGCACAAACAGGCCTGCGCCCTTCACATATCTCGAACTTCCTGCATCGCAAGCGAAAGCTCAGTCTTGCCGCGCTTGACAGACTGCTTGCTGCTCAGCAGATCACCATCCAGGAACTAGCTGGTTTTCCGCCAGAGGGGGACGATCAACCCGACGGCAACACGGCAGATACGCTGCGCATCCCGCTCATCGTGCAAACCGCCGCCGTCGCACTCCCGCTGATTCCCGCTCGCTCCATCCAGTCGTATATCGCCCTTCCCTCTGCGGAACTGGACCGGTTCGCACCTCATTATTCAACCGGGCGCCGTTCATGGGAACGCTTCATCGCCGTCCGTGTCACAGGCGATCAGGCAACCGCGATGGAGCCCCTCCTGCAGGAATTGTCGATCGTCATCGTCGACCGCCATCACAACTCGCTCGTGCCGTTCGCTCCGCCACACCCCAACCTCTACGCATTGCGGGTCGGCAACAGACTTCTGCTCCGATACGTTACTTTTGATTCTGATCGGCTGCTGCTGCGTCCACACCGCCTCGATTTCCCGCTCGAGGCCATGGAAATCCCACCTAACGACTTGCCCTCCGATCTCCTCATCGGTCGAGTATGCCTCTGCATCAGCGAAGTCTGAAGAGCGCGATGCCGCTCAATTTTGCTAGTATCGGCCCCAGAGGAGTCTCACTTATGGAACAGGCGTTTCCAATCGCCAGCCTTTCTCGTCGAAACGAAGATATCGCCCTCGATCTGCTCAAGTTTGTCGTCACAACCACCGGTGCTGGCCGCTCCGGCGTCGCGGCCCCCGGTTTCGTCAGCTCCGCCACGTCAAAACCCGAAGACCACATCGAGCAACTACTTGAGCTCTATTCGCGTTGCCTCAAGGCCGTAGAAGGCAAAGGAGACGTCCGCTGAACATCGCCGTAGTCGGTGCCGGAGCTTTCGGACGCAATCATCTGCGGGTCTACCGTGAACTGGCCTCCTCAAGGCCAATCACGGATCCCCCCGTACGCGTAACGGCCATCGTCGAGCCCAATCTAAGCCAGGCCGCCTCGTCGCTTTGGCCAGCAGAGCATCTCCTTCCACCACCAACAACCTTCGACTCCGTGGATGCGTTGCTCGCAGCCCGCGAGCGCGGAGACATCGCCGTCGATGCAGCCTCGGTCTGTGTCCCTACCACCGCTCACTGCGACGTTACATCCTCCCTCCTTTCGGCCGGTATCGATGTTCTCGTCGAAAAGCCAATCGCCTCCACAGTTGCAGAGGCCGATCAAATGGTCGCTCTGGCGCTGCACCATTCACGCATACTCCAGGTCGGCCATCTCGAGCGCTTCAATCCTGCCGTTTTGGCTGCGAGTTCCATGCGCCATCAGCCCATGTTCTTTGAGGCCCACCGGCTCAGCATTTTCAGTCCCCGCGCCTTGGATGTCGATGTAGTCCTGGATCTGATGATTCACGATCTCGATATCGTGCTCGATCTGGCACAATCACCGGTTCGCGAAGTTCACGCCGTTGGCCTCCCGATCGTCTCGCCCCAGGTCGATATTTCCAATGTTCGAATCGAATTCGACTCCGGTTGTGTGGCGAATTTTACCGCCAGCCGCGTCAGCACCGAGCGAGTCCGCAAGCTCCGCTTCTTCCAACCCCACCAGTACATCTCAATCGACTACGCCCGCAAAGACCTCTTGGTGATTGACGTCGCACCAGACACATTCCTCGCCGAAGCTGCCTTCTCAGCCAACCATCCTGTAAGCCCCGCGGCTTCGGCACTTCCTCCCGGTCTTCGCATGCACAAACCCCACGTTCAGGAGGACGAGCCACTCCGCCTGGAAATCGAGTCTTTTCTGGAATGCGTTCGTACGCGCCGGACGCCGCTCGTAACCGGCGACGACGGCCGCCGTGCTCTTGCTCTTGCCACCCGGATTCATGAGGCAATGTCGGCCCATGCCCGTCGCGCCGGTCTCGAGCGTTTCATGCTTTAGAGCATTTCCCCTATTGGTATAGACCGAAGAGAGAATCTCAACGCAGCTTTTCCGTTATGAAAAAGCTGCGCTTGGTTGAATTCAGAAAGTTCACAGAAATAGGGGAATGCTCTAAGCCTGAATTCCGAAGTTGAACTTGGTGGTTGATGCAGTTGAGTGGGGCATGGTGAGCGGAGCCGATCAAGTAACGAGGACGGATTCCAACTTCGGCGAAGTTG
>JAJZIF010000226.1 GCA_021810735.1 Acidobacteriota bacterium | reverse complement strand
ACGGAAGAAGCGGTCGCCCCATCGGAGTTCCTCCCACTTTATCCGATGAAGCCACACTGCAATCTTATTCAACTTATTTTAGAGACATGACACTAGGGATTCTAAAGATTACTCCGCTCACCCATCGCGTGATGTTCCACTTTCAAACTCAAATATCAAACCTGCTGAACCACCCTGAATTCCTGCCTCCCAGCGGAGATATTTCCGTACCGGGCGGTAATCAATATACATCTCAACTGGGTGTTTTCAATTCCCTGGAACGTGGAACTCCGAGACAGATCACTTTCCAAGGCGCCTTCGTATTCTGATACGGCGCGAATGGGTTGGACGCTTGGATATCCATTTGCCTACGGACGATGGAGGATTGCAGGTCATTCTCCATCGTCTCTTTCCTGCAACGACGGACCACGCCAGCACAAGAGAGGTTGCGTCGTTTGGTTTAGAGTGATTGCTTATCAAGCTTTATACCTGAGACGTTCTGTTGTTCAGTGGAAGGCTTAATTACTTGTTTCGTCCTTACAGCGAGGTATTGTGTTGGTGAAGCTCAACCGGATTTTGTCGATGTTGTCTCTGCTGGCTGCCAGCTGCATATTGCTCTTTTCAGCAACAAGCATCGCGCAGACGGAGTCTCCGCTGACCATCATGCCGCTACCCGCACGCGTGGTAGCGGGCCAGGGCGATTTCTTAATCGACGGGAAGTTTGGGGTCGCATTGGAAGGGTACACAGAACCTCGCCTTGTGCGCGCCCAGCGGCGTTTTTTGCAGACGGTGTCCAACGAAACAGGCATCCCACTGTGGCGCGAGGCGCGGCTGAATCCGGCGCATTTTGTCATTAAAACTGGCGGCCCAGGGGACCCGGTCCAGAAGCTTGGGGAGGATGAGTCTTACCGGCTGGAGATCTCGAGCTCCCAGGTAACACTCAGCGCGCCGGAACCGCTTGGTGTGCTGCACGGCTTGCAGACTTTCCTGCAGTTGGTGCGGATTACGCCGCAGGGTTTCAGCGTGCCGGCAATGACCATCAACGACAGCCCGCGGTTCCCGTGGCGAGGACTGATGATTGACGTTAGCCGCCACTTTATACCGGTTCCCGTGATTGAGCGCAACCTGGATGGAATGGAGGCGGTCAAGCTGAATGTGTTTCATTGGCACCTATCGGATGATCAGGGGTTCCGCGTGGAGAGTAAGAGATTTCCCCTGCTGCAGGAAAAGGGCTCAGGCGGTCTTTACTACACTCAGGCAGAACTTCGGCATGTGGTGGAGTATGCGCGCGATCGCGGAATCCGAGTGGTTCCTGAGTTTGACATGCCGTGCCATACAACATCGTGGTTTGTCGGATATCCACAGCTAGCCAGCGGCAAAGGTCCATACTACATAGCGCAGCACATGGGAATTCATAACGCGGCGATGGATCCAACCAAGGGATCCGTCTATGTATTTCTCAATTCCTTCATCCAGGAAATGACCGGGATTTTCCCTGATGCATACTTCCATATTGGCGGCGATGAATGCAATGGAAAAGAATGGAACAACAACCCTAAGATACAAGCCTTCATGCGGTCGCACCGAATGGCGAACAATGCAGCGTTGCAAGCCTATTTCACTGCGAAGGTCCAAAAGTTGGTTGCGCAGAATCACAGAATCATGGAGGGCTGGGATGAGGTTTTGCAGCCCGAAACTCCTAAGGATGTGGTAATACAGTCCTGGCGCGGACAGGCGTCGCTTGCGCAGGCGGCGCGTCAAGGCAATCGTGGAGTGCTTTCCACCGGCTACTATGTCGACCTGAACCAATCTGCAGCGCAACACTACCAGGTCGACCCGTTGGGAGGGGACGCAGCTACGCTCACTCCGCAGCAGCAGAAGCTCATCCTGGGCGGCGAGGCCGCTATGTGGAGTGAATTTGTTGATCCGGGTAATATCGACAGCCGTATTTGGCCACGAACCGCGGCGATTGCCGAACGCCTATGGTCGCCACAGCAAGTGGCGGATACGGATTCCATGTATCGAAGGCTGGCAGTTATGGCCGACAGACTGGATTATTACGGATTAAACCCCAGGGCAGCAACAGACGAAATGCTGCGGCGGATGAGTGGCAAGTCCGATCCTGCAAGGCTGAAGGTGTTGGCTGCTGTAGTCCAGCCACCTCCCGGGTTCGGCCGCAAAGCGCGCGGAGAATACGATGTCTTCACGCCGCTCAACCGACTGGTAGACGCCGTGCCTCCAGAAAGTGAAACTGGACGGAAGTTCAATGAGCTTGCAAAGAAGCTTGTTAGTGGTCAAGCCGACGACCAGGAGTGGCAGCAGGCCAGGAGATGGCTGGTTCTATGGCGGGATAATGATGCAAAGCTTGCGCCCTCTTTGCAGCAATCTGAGATCACGCAGGAGCTGGTTCCCCTCTCGCAAACTCTGCATCAGGTCGCGGTCATCGGACTGCAAGCTCTGGATGACCTGAAGAACCATGGAACTATCAACTCAACCGACTTGCAAAACGATCTCGCAGTGATAAGAGCTGCCGAACAGCCCCATGCTGCCTTGCTCGATATGATCGCACCTTCTGTAGAGCTGCTTGTAAACGCAACCCAAAAGGAGTAACGCATGCCAGTTTCCCAAGACTTTCCCGTCCAACGCAGAGACATTCCAAGCTATGCCGATGTTGCCATTGCTCTGGGGTTTTTCAAGGCTGGAAGGATCGGGCCACCTAAATTATCAGCCCCGATGCTGGCTGGACGAGCTCGGCGGATATTGCAAGCCACCGTGGCTCTATGCCTGCTGACTTGGTTTTTGGGTACGGCGGTCCCCAGTTTTGCCGCACCTGCGAATGATTCGCTCCAGCTGGCTGCGACTCCGCCTATGGGATGGAACGACTGGGCACATTACCAATGCAATTTCGACAGCAAAACGATCCTTGCGAATGCAAATGCACTGGTGAAGAGCGGGCTTTCCAAACGCGGCTACAATACTGTGACCATAGATGATTGCTGGATGCAGAAGGATCGAGACAGCGAAGGAAATTTACAGGTAGATCCTCAGCGTTTCCCTCATGGAATGAAGCCAGTCGCGGATGCGGTCCATGCGCTGGGTTTGCATTTCGGTATTTATGAGGATGCCGGCTACGAGACCTGCGGCGGATTTGCGGGCAGCGGTGAACCGAACGGTGGGGGGAAAGACCACTTTCTGCAGGACACGAAACTATTTGAATCCTGGGGAGTGGATTACCTCAAGCTTGATGGATGCAATTTATACGTAGCCAAAGGAAGCACTAAACTGGCCACCTATCGCAAGGCCTACGCTGCTCAGAGCAGGGCATTGAAATCTGTAAGCCGGCCGATCGTATTTTCTGAATCGGCCCCGGCGTATTTTCAAGGTACCCCAAACTGGTACGCCGTTCTGCAATGGGTCCGCCACTATGGCCAACTGTGGCGAGAAGGAACGGACATCGAGGTCTACGATCCCAAGAAGCCTGACGCATCAAGATTCGACAGCATGCAGTGGAATTACGCTTATAACCTGCCGCTTGGCAGATTCCAAAGACCGGGTAACTGGAACGATGCGGATTTCATCATCGGCGGCGATAGCGGCGTGAGCATGGCTGAAACCCGCAGCCAAATGGCTCTATGGTCCATGATGTCGGCGCCGCTGATCCTAAGCTCCGATCTGGAGAAGGTTAGCCCAGAGGCTGTGCGAGTTCTTGGTAATCGGAAGGTGATTGCAATCGACCAGGATCCGCTGGGCCGGATGGCCACTCTGGTGCGGCGCAACCGGAGCATCGACGTGCTGATCAAGACGTTGCAAGGTGGCGACTACGCAATCGCGGTGTTCAACCGAGGTGATGCTTCAGCTGGAGCTGAAGTCCATCCAGTCGAGGTGGGATTCAAAGAAGGAGCAGATTGCCATTTCGACGCGACCGATTTGTGGACCGGAGCCGAACAAAAGTCCGTGTCCACTCTGCAAGCGAATGTTGCGGCCCATGATACCGCTATCTGGCGCATCCACCCGACGGGGGCTTGTGGCGTAGCGACGCGAACGGGTGCAGTAATCATCGTCGCGGCAGGAAAGCATGACCATATGGAACATTACACGCGGTGCATGGCTGCGCCGGGAACGGTTGGTCCCTGCACGAGCGCGCCAGGTGAACTTTGGACGGTCGGAAGCAACGGAGCTTTGCAATCGCAAGGGAAATGCCTCGCCCTGGTCAAGGGAAAACCACAGATGCGGACGTGTTCTGGGGATGCCTCAGAACATTGGAAGTACACATTAGCGGGAAATCTGATTGGAACGAGCCACCAATGCCTTACGGCTACGGAACCTAAGGACGGAGTAAGCACCCTTGCTGTACAGGCGTGCGGAAACAATCGCCCGGATCAAATATGGTCGCTGCCGAACTAGCGCCAGAGTCATCCAAATCGGCTCGTGTTTGCAGTTGAGCCATTGAGGGACGCAAGCATGTACACGCGTACGCTCTGCTTCGTGTTGCTCGCATGTGTGGGGCTAACAGGCCGGCCGATAGACGGTGGTAGTTATGGCTGGTCCTCGCCGGGCAGCTTTGCGGTTGATGTAGGCACTCCGGCGAAAGCAGCAAGGGGTGGAGCGGGAGGAGCAATGTCAACGGAAGCAGACCGTCATGCTGACACTAAGGTGCTGATATCCACTTTTGTTCCGAAGGACTTTGTACCAGACGGGGATCTTGGTAAACCGGTGTGGAGTACCGCAAAAAAGGTAGCATTCGACCGTGGTGCTTTTCAAAAAACCAGATATCCAGAACTGGAGACTCAAGTCGCCAGCCTGTGGACTGGGGAGTATCTCTATCTGGCCTATTGGTGCAAGTATGATTCGCTGAATACATTCCAGGGAGAAGACCCAAGCAAGGAGCGTTGGGAGTTATGGACCCGCGATGTGGTGGAGGCCTTCATCAATCCGCAGCCCTCCCGCGCATCCCATTACTACGAGTTCGAGGTAGCGCCCAATAATCAGTGGCTCGATCTTGAGATCAATTTCAGTGGCAACCAGCCCCATCCTACGCAGTGGAACTCCGGCTTCGACCACGTGACAAGAATTGATCCTGTACGCCACGTCTGGACACTGGAAATGCGCATTCCCGTGGAATCGATGGGCGTCCGGCGAATTGAATCGAATGCGGAATGGCGCATCAACCTCTTTCGCGCGGATGGTCCTCCCTCCGGCTCCGATAGGAAATTCACGAGCTGGAGCCCGCTTTCCATCCCCAATGGCTCATTCCATCAACCGGCGTCCTTCGGTGCGCTCAGGTTTACCCGTTCTGGATCTAAACCGGAGATTCCCCGGGGTGGATCGAGCAGTACGCAATAAAACACGGAAAACGGAATCATGATGGAGCGATCAGGCCAGCATTGAGGTTTTCTTAGCCTCCATGCAGGTGATGGCCTCACCCATCGATCGGATCGAGCTTCGGCAGGTAGATGGAGGAAGCTTCTGGATGACAGACTTAACGCGTCGAGAATTCTTGCATACGGCGGCTGGCGCTGCTGTGGGAAGCACCATTGCGGGGCATAATGCATTCCTATCGGGCCAGGAGGTGGCCGGCTTGCGAGCGCCCTCACCTGCACCCGAACGAGATGGAGAAACGGCGGATCGTCCGCTCGATTCCTTCATCTTTCCCAAGCCACGCCAAATCTCCAGTTCAGAAAGCGACTTAGTTCTCGACGGGAACGTCCGCATTATCGTTCCGGCGCTGCCCTCTGAGCAGGACATGTTTTTAGCTCGTTCCCTCGCGCACGAGCTAAGCGACCGTTGTGGACTCTACCTGAAAATAGAGCGAACGGACACGCTGCCGCGCAATGGCAAAGTCATCCTGATGGGTTCTCTGAAGAACCCGTTGGTTCGGCGGTATTGCGATGCGATGAATTTGACAGCCGGCGCGCACACGCTGGGCCCAGAAAGTTATCTTCTTCGCACCAACGGCAACATCGCTTTCATTGCCGGCGCGGATGATCGCGGAGCGTTCTACGGTCTGCAGTCTTTGCGCCAGATGTTACAAAGCAATCAAGCGCATCCCATCTTCCGGGGAGTGCTGATCCGCGACTGGCCGGACAAGCCTTTTCGCGGAATCTACCTCTTTCTTCCTGGCCGCAACAATATTCCATTTTTCAAGCGCTTTGTGCGGGATTTTATGGCGCTTTACAAATACAACACGCTCATTATGGAAATGAACGCGTGCATGCGGCTCGATAATCATCCAGAACTCAATTATGGATGGGTTCAGTTCGCAAGGGACACAAACTATAGCTGCCGCAACTATCCTCCAGGACCGTTCCATGGAATGGAACAAAACTCTTCGCATCAGGACACCGCAGACGGAGGCTTTCTGGAGAAAGAGGAGGTCGCCGATCTGGCGCAATGGGTCAGGAGGCACCACATCGAACTTGTTCCTTCCTTGCCATCTTTCACCCATAGCTACTACTTGCTTACAGAGCACAAGGACCTGGCTGCGGTACCGCAAA
>JAJZIF010000225.1 GCA_021810735.1 Acidobacteriota bacterium | reverse complement strand
GACCCGGCTCTGCTTGAACTCCTGATTGTCGAAGATGATGCAATTGGGGCTGTAGGACTTTACCAGGCGGTACAACTCCCAGCGCTGCGCAGCGGTCAGCTTCCACGTAATGTCGAAGAGCTGGTAGAAGGTGTTCGGATAGGTCGAGTGGAGTTCAGTGATGTGGTGTTGAATCAGAGGGAAGTAATGGTCCGGGATCTGCGAATCCCAATCGAACTTGCCTTCATTGTGCGGGTCGAGGATGGAGTAATAGAAGCCCGGCTGCAGGCCGAATTCGCGGCAGGCGGCGACAAACGCGGCGACCACATCGGTTTTGTTTCCGCTGGCGGCGACATCGTAGTCGTAGCCTTTCGAATCCCAAAGGCAGAAGCCCGACATGTATTTCGTTGTGAGGATGGCGTATTTCGCGCCCATTCCGTGAGCCACCTGAATCCACTGGCGCACGTCGAGATGGGTCGGATTGTAGACGGTGGCCGGAGCGGCACCCACGTCGTAGTCATCTCCCGTGAAGGTGGGAGTGCTGAAATGGAAGGAGCAGCCGAAGCGCAACCGCTGGTAGTTGGCCAATGCCTGGGTGAGTTCAGTGGCCGGACCGACAGCCGGCTCCGCGGCCAGCAGCGGCCGCGCAACTGTGTTCAGCAGAGCGCCCGCAGCCGGAAGTGCCATATACTTCAACGCGTCACGTCTATTCACGCAATTCCTCCCTCGCCGGTTCGCGAAAATTCCGCCACGCCGCACACAAGTTGCGGCTTGGATTGAAACCTTTCATTAAAACTGAACGAAAGCGTATGCCGCCCGGCGCGCAATGTCAAGAGAATCCTGGTTGCAACGGCTCAGGTTGAGAGAATGCAGCCCATCTCCGCTGACGGGAACCGCACTTCGACGCCGCGCGAGTGGTGCATCACGCGAATGCCGAGATCGCCGGGATAGAGCAGGCGATAGCCGACATTGCGGCATGGAATGTGTACGACTTCGGGTCCGCTCCGTCTCCAGACTGCGAGAAATTCCTTGCCGGGAGCGCGCATGCCAAGGGCTGCGGGCAAGTCCGGGCGCGCAAGGCCGGGCATGCCGAGGGGATAAAACGGCGTGAAATGCGGCACATATTGACGGATCTCCCGTTTGTACACGGCGATTGCCTGTTTGACTTGGACCAGACTGGCAGGATCCAGACGCGTGAGAGAACCGCTCTGGTGGATGCGGCCCAGCACGGCGTTTACCATGTTGCAGCTCACGGCTTCCGGTGTGTCGTGTTCGAGAGGCTGCGCCCAGACGCCCATCTGTTCCGGCAGCAGGACGGCACTCGATCCGGTTGTGATGGAGGCGTAGCGGCGATAGTCGTCCTGGTCGCTGATGGACTGCAACTGCGCGCGCGAGAGCATCGAGTACTCCATGCGCATACCACCGCTCGCAACCGTTTCCAGGGTGAGCCGCGGATAGCGCACCAAGAGGGCATCAAGCCACGCGAGGAAGGCGCGGTTATGTTGCAACAGGCCCGCGCCCGGGCTCTCGGCATGCCAGTCCGTACCTTCGAGGGCGTTGATGTTGTAGTCCAGCTTGATGTATCCGATGCCATACTCGCGGATCATCCGGTGGAAGACAGCGTCAACATAGGCCCGCACCTCGGGGTTGCGGAAGTCGAGATGATAGCGGGAGTGATCGATGACGCGCTTGCCATGGCGCTGCAAGAACCAACTGTCGGGGCGCCGGGCCAGAGATGTGTCGAGGCCGGCGACCTCCGGCTCGATCCAGAGGCCGGGAACCATGTCCTGGCCGCGGATGTAGTCAATGAGCTTTTTGAATCCGCCGGGAAATCTCGATGGATCGGGATGCCAATCGCCGACAGAGTTCCACCAGCTCTGGCCAGGCTTTGCGTACCAGCCCACGTCCAGGCAGTAAACTTCACATCCGGCGGCTGCAGCGGCGTCGATAAGCGGGATTTCATTGGCCGTGGTTTGATCGCCGTCGAGCGCCACCACATCGTTGAAGATGACCGGACAGCGCACCGTGTCGCCGCGGTGGTGCAACTGGATCGCTCTGCGGTAGCGGGTCAGAGCGGCCACCGCTTCTTCAAAGCCTCCCGAAACGCAGCCCACCGCAACGGGAATGCTCTCATAGGTTTCGCCAGGCGCCAGATTCTTCCACGCCTGCGCGTGCTGCGCATCGGGGCCACCGAGGTAAGCGTAGAGCGCTCGCGACGCGGTTTGTGCGATCTCACAGTGCCACGATCCGTTGTGTTCGAGTTGCCAGAACCAGGTCACTCCGATCCGGGAATTCTCGATCATGGCCAAAGGAAGAAAGGTTTCGCACGGCCAGCTTCCCATGGTGCTGAAGAGAATTCCCGAGACCTCGAAACTGCCATTCTGAATGAGGCCAGCATCAGCGAATCGGATCGTTCGCCACTGCGCTTCGGAGCGCCAGGAGTTGTAGGCGAAATGCAGCCTGAGTTCATCCTGAAAGCTGTCCGGGTGGGCGAAGTTGTTCAGCATCGCGGAGCTGACATATTCCACGCCTACAGGATTGCCGCTGTTGTTCGCTACTCTGGTCCAGCGCCGCACCACGGGGATCTCGCCCACCGTTTCGTAGATCGACTGGATCTGCAAGCCCAGGACAGCGTCTTCATGAGTGACGACGAGCCGTTTTCCGCGCCGCGTTGTGTGTTCGCGCCGGTCCGCGAAGGCCATGCGGATTCCGGGAGAACCCGCCGTCAGCTTGGCGCCGTGATGGTCCGGAACATCTTCGCCGGTGCAGTGGATGGAGGTCTCGAGACCTGAAATATCCGTGCACGCGGGGACGGCCTGGAGAGCGGCACTGCCCTGTGGCAAAAGACCGCGGAATCGCAGGCGATTTCCGGAAAACTCAAAGGCAAAGGTGAGCCCGGCCGCCTCCCAAGTAAACGGCTGAAAATCCGGAGGCGCGACGTTCACCACGACCGGCGGAGCCATTGCCGGAATTGTCTGCGCCAAGCCCTTCAGTTCGCCGGCCGCATTGCCTATCGCCAGCGCGGCGGAGTTGATCAAAAACGTTCGTCGATCCATAGCTTGTCTTCCTCTGTTGCCGGTGGGCCCGGTTATTCATCTCATTCATCGCTGGTTGCGGATCTTCGACGCAGCTCATCTGGAACTCGCGGGATTCCTCACGTGGACTATCTCCGGCACCTGTGCTACTCTTCGGCACAAACTCATTGCATCGTGTGAGCGTAAAGCTACTGATATGTTCTTCGTTCGCAAGTTTGTCCCGGTGCTGCCTCTCGCGCTGTCCGCGGCGTTGCTCCAGGCGCAGGTTCCGGCTGCGATGGTCAATCCGAAGATTGACCAGCAACCAGGCCCGTTTTCGTACTACTCGCATTCCGTTGACGAGATCGGAGTAATGGATGCGCCGCTGGCTACGGAAATTACTCCGGAGGGCTCGCTTTACACCGGATATGGCGAGCTGGTGTTTTTGACCGGACCGGAGATGAGCCGCATCGCCCCGCGGATCCGCACGCTTGAAGAGGGTTACATTCCCATCGTGCACATGTCGCACACGCAGGAAGGGATCGAGTACCGCTTCACGTTCTTCACGGCCAAACTGCACGATGGCACGCTGGTGAACTTTGCGCGTGTGGCGGAAAAAAATATCACCGATCGGCCGGCGCGGGCTGTGCTGACGGCAGCGACGCGGTACCAGGACGATACCGCCAACGGCAGCGGTACCGGGGCACATCGTTTCCGCCGTCCCGTGGATGACGGGGAACCGGGCGCGTATCGCCAGCCGGGCGTGGAATTCAATCCCAATTGGGTATACAGCTTTTCGGATCACGCATTTCTGCGCAGTGGAAAGGTCTTTTATCTTTTCCCGGACGCTCCGGACCGGCGGATGCTGACGGAGAAGCAGTTCTATAACATTCAGGCGGATAACTCGCCGCGCGCGCTGCATGTTTTCCCGACTAGCCTGGTCGGCCTTGTGAGTTATAACAGCATTCTTGCGCCGGGCGCTGAAAGAACCATCACGTTTCTCATGCCGCTGGTGCCGGTTCCGGAGGGAGCGGAAACCGGAAAGCTCCTCAAGGCCAGCTATGATGCGGAGCGGGCCGCAACCATTCGGGATTGGGAAAAGATTGCCGGCGCCGGCATGCAGATCAGCGTGCCGGAGGCGAAGGTGAACGACACGTTCCGGGCGAGCCTGGTTTATGACCTGCTGGCGCGCGACCACATCGGCAACAACTACATCCAGTGCGTAAACAAGCTGCATTACCACGCATTCTGGCTGCGCGATGCTTCGGATATCGTCGACATGTACGATTTGACCGGCTATTCGCAGATCGCCGGCCAGGATTTGGCTTTTTTTGCCCGATTCCAGCGGCCGGACGGATTGTTTCTGTCGCAGCCGGGGCAATATGACGCGCTGGGCGAGGTGCTTTGGATCTATGGACAGCACTACCTGATGACGCACGATCTGGCATTTGCCCAGAGCGTTTTCCCATCCGTGGAGCGCGCCGTTGCGTGGCTGAATGCCGCACGCGCCGCCGATCCACTGCACTTGATACCAGCTTCCGATGTGAAGGACAACGAGTACGTCGAGGGGCACATCACCGGTTACAATCTGCTGGCCCTGGGCGGTTTGAAAAATGCCGCAGTTTTGGCAGACGCCGTGGGAGCGCCCGCGAAGGCTGCCGCGTACCGGGCTGACTATTACGCTTACCGCAAAGACTTTCTCAAGGCGCTCTCGCGCTGCACCGCTATCGACGGCGGGTATATTCCACCTTCGCTGGATGGCCAGTGCAAAGGACAGGATTGGGGCAACCTGCTGGGCACGTATCCAGAACACATTTTTGCGCCTGACGATCCGCTGATTACGGCCACCCTGAAGGAGGTCGAGAGCAAGTACCAGGAGGGCCTGACGACCTACGGCGACGGCCGTTTTCTGCACGATTACCTGATTATGAAGAATACGCTGACAGAGATCGTGCGCGGCGAACAACGGCAGCCGGTAAAGGACCTCTATGCGGTGCTGGTGCACACCAGCTCGACGCAGGAGGGCTTCGAGTTCGCGATCCGGCCCTGGGGCGACCGTGATCTTGCCGATAACCTGCCCCCGCACGGCTGGTTTGCGGCCGAGTTCCGCATCATGCTCCGCGACATGATGATCCGCGAAGATGGAAATCAGGTTCACCTGCTGACGGTGATGTCGCCGGCATGGATGGGTGCGGGCAAGGTCATCCGCGTGGAGCGCGCGCCGACAAAATTCGGAGAGGCGGGATTTACGCTGACGCAGCCGGATGATCACTCGGCCAGGATCGATCTGCAGATGCAGTGGAAGAAGCAGCCGGAAGCGGTTCTGCTTCATCTGCCGTGGTTTGCGACGGTTTCTGCGGTGACGGTCGATGGCAAGCCCGCAGCACATACCGGTGGGCTGGTGCGCATTCCGGCCGATGCGCATGAAGTCACTCTGAAGTGGACGCGGAACAGCGACGCTCCCGACTGGAGCTTCAACCAGGCGGTCCGCGAATACGAGCAGGAGTACCAGCGGCGGTACGAGATCTACATGCACGGCGCGGCGAGCCGCTGACGGGGCCGGAGCCGGGAGCGGAATTCCTGATGCGCGGGCCCACGAGTTCATGCAGGCGGCGGGTCTCATGCGCGCACCTTCTGTCCGGCAGCCATGCCGATCCCTCCCTCTGGATTGCTATTGGGCGAGCGGAGCGAGCGGTATCCTTTTGCCTACGACGTAGCCGTAGGCTGCGAGATCGGCAGAAACACGGCCCGAATAGAGCGAAAACCAGGTCAAGCCCGGACTCAGAAGATTCTGCACTTTGAAATAGTCCATCACCGGCAGATCCACCGTAACGTGCACATCGCGGTTCGAGAGGTTGAGGATGACTAGGATCTCCGTGCTACCGAGCTTGCGCAGAAAGCTCACGACGCTGTCGGGTTGCGTGTTGTTGATCCAGATCACGCTGCCCGAGGTCAGCGCCGGCTCGGAGGCGCGCATGGCAAAGAGCTTTTTGTAGTTGGCGAGCGTCGCTTCGATCGATTTTTGATCGGCGGGATTCCCCGCATCGCTCCAACGAATGGGCGCGGGCTTTATCCAGGAAGTTGCGGTTGGATCCGCGACCTCCTGGCCGTTATAGAGAAATGGAATGCCGTCGAGGGTGAAGTCCAGAACCGAAGCGGCCCATGCGCCTTTCTCTCCGAACTGCATGACAGCGCGCGGCCAGTCATGGTTGTCGCTGAAGTGCAGCAGGCGGGCGCCGCGCGGCATGGTCGAGTGCATCTCTTCCCAGCTTTTGCGAATGGTGCTGGCGGGAGCGCCGTCGCGCAACACGGAACGCAGAGCCAGGTAATAGTTGAAGTTGTAATTGATGTCGAATGCCTGCAATTGATCGTCGGGGCGGTCCGACTCTGAAAGGAGAATGACGTTGGGGTTGATCTTGTTCAGTGCCTTGCGGGCATCCACCCAGAATGACTCGGGAACGCCGCCGCCAACATCGCAGCGAAAGCCGTCGATGCCGAAAGCGCGGACCCAG
>JAJZIF010000224.1 GCA_021810735.1 Acidobacteriota bacterium | reverse complement strand
AACCCCCACTCGCCAGCGATATATCGAGCCTCTGAGAAATGCAGTGCGAAGAGCAAATGAGGCCCTGATGGACCAATCGTTGTCCCACAGCAGACAGTCTTTGCGGAACCCGCCCACCTCAGCGAAACCTTTGGTAGTGACCGCGAATCTCTGAAACGGCATGGGGATTCTCGAGAAAAGGGAGACCGGCAGCTGGCGATCGAGAAGCAGCAGATCGCGAAGCGAGGACGGCACTGAATGTTGGCTGAGCAAATTCTCCGTTGCAGCAGCGATCGCCGCTTGGAATTCGACTGCGCGCTCGCCAAAGCACGCGACATCAAGGTATAAGAGATCGACCTGCGGAACTGCCTTGAATGCTTCAAGAATTCTCGCGCAAGCGCCCGAAAACAATGTGTCGTCGTCGTCCAAAAACACCACAATTTGCCCGCGCGCCGTTCGTGCCCCAGCTGTTTTCGCCCATGCCCCCCCTGCTGACGGCCCGCTCCGCATTATTCGCACGCGTGGATCTCCGGCGGCACACCACGAAGACCGTTCCGCGGGGATGGTCGGATGATCATCGACCACGATCACCTCGACGTCCGCGAGACCCTGAACGAGGACGCTGTCAATGGCCTCATCCAGCAATTCCGGCCGCCCATAGGTAGGAATGACAACACTAAGGCTTGGCGTCCATCCCTTCAACGCCGTGCTATCTGAGTTCATTGTCCCGGGGTACCCCTCAAGACCGCGCTCTAGCAGCAGGAACCGCCCTGCTCGCGCCCGGAAGGTCCGGCAGCAGGTTAAACTTCAGGATACTCGTCATTCGCATTCGACGCCACCACCCCAGTATTGAGGTCAAATCAAATTGAATGAGCAGATCACGGCGATGACCCTCTTGAGAAGAGGTGGCTCTGGAAATTCCACCGAAGCGACAAATGCACACACTGCGGCACTGGCCCACTGTCGGGGGACAAGATCCGATGCAAAACCACAACAGAGCGATTTCCCCAGCAATCAATCCACCTGAAGCACTGAAAGCCTTGCGGGACGCAAAAGCCGCAGCCGAAACCGCCAAGCAATGCGACGCGGATCCGAACCAGGGGCGAGCACCCGCAAGAACCAATGAGCCGATCCAACCGACCAAAAATCTCCTTGGCAACACCACTGCTGTGAGCGGAATCGATGCAGAGAAGAGCCGCGAGTCACACGCCAAGCTCTGCGCACTCGCAGCGGAACGCCATTTTTCATTGAACTACGGATTATTACAGTGTTTAATAATTCAGCAGGATCGTCCACTTAATCCCGCGCGGCAACTCACCCGAAGGACCCGATTTACCGCCGAGCTCACAAGAAATATCCCGCACCTGACTTGAGCGTCCCAAGATGGAGTATTTGCACATTCGGAAAGATGAACATGTGGAGTCTGAGACGTAATTTCGAAGCTGCCGCAGCTCGCACATATGTCGTCGGCTTGGTCAGAGGCCAATTCCCGGCTGTCGATTCGCAAACCATCGCATATCGACTCGCCTATGGAAGTTTCGTGAGCCTCCGCCACAAGATTCTTTACGTCGAGACGCCAAAGGTAGCATGCACGACTATTAAGGAATATCTGCGAGATCTGTGTGAGGCCCCACCGCTCACATTTCCCATCAAGCACCATCGCGAGTCACGCCGCGACATGTTCGTGCACATTCGCTCAAATGTACCGCTTCCGTCTCTTTTGGACCTCGACGAGGAAACCCAACGGCACGTGCTTACATCACCGGAATTCCTGCGCTTCGGCATCGTACGCAATCCCTACTCTCGCCTATTGTCTGCGTGGCGCAACAAGGTCCTGCTTTGCGAACCGGGGTACGAATACATATATCGCAAGATGACCGGAAATGAGCCTTCATTACGTGAAAAGGAGACTTTGACGTTTGAGCAGTTTCTCGAGTTTGTAGAGAGCGAGGATGTTGCCACATGCAATCCCCATTGGCGTCGACAGACTGACCTTCTCTTGTATCCGGCCATCCCCTTCACTCATCTCGGAAAGATTGAACGACTGCGTGAGACTTTTGAGCTGATCGAGAAACACGCGGACCCAGGAAAATCACTTCCCGCGCGCACCAGCAACAGCGCCAGGGTGGGTTACGCGAACTTAACTGAGGCCCTTGCCGTGCGAATTTATAAGCTTTATGCCGCTGATTTTGAAGCCTTCGGCTACAATAAAGATTCCTGGCGCGCGCTGAACGAGTCTGAACATGGAAACCGCACGGTCCCGGAAACACACTTCGTCGACGAAGTCATCGAGCGAAACCTAGTGCTCTCCCATCTTTACGAGCAATATGCCCAACTGCAGTCCCGCTATCGGACCTCATATCGATTCTCTTTGACCCGAATCCAGGATACTGCCGCCGCCTTGTGGAAAGCCGGTCGACGGCTATCCGGCGCAATTCGGAAAGAGTCATAAACGCCGCTCTTCCTTCGACAACAGCGGACTCCGCTCACCACATCTAACGCCATAACGACCGGGCGCGGCGACTGAAGGAGCACTGGCATATCAATGTCGCGACGATGGCACTCGCCGGTGAACGCAAGCGCATTGCCTGCGCAGACCGTGAGGCCCCTCCGAGCGATAGAGACATCAAGACGAATGGCGCTCGGATAAGCCGCAGTGCGTGAGTTGCAGTGATGCAACGTGTGGAAAAGTAAAGAAGAAGGTTGGCTCAGAGTGGTAGAATGTTGCTGCAACGCATCCACCCCATAACCCGCAGGCCAACCTTCATGGGGAACAAGGGTAGACCGAGAAGCGCCCGACAGCAACGACATGTGCGTAGGCAGGTTCAGCAAGCTGCCCAGCAGGTCGATTCGATGAGCTTTTTCAACCTGCTGACCGGTCCAGGGCTTCTTGGGCAGCTCGAAGCATTGCTGCCGGAGTACCGGGAGCGAAAATAGCCGCCTACGGTGGCACTGGCGATGTTCCTGGGGCAAGTCCTGAGTGCTGACGGCTCGTGCCAGAACGCGGTAAACGAAGCGATGGTCAATCAGCTGCTGCGCGGCATGGAGCCGGGCAGCGCGAAGACCGGCTCCTATAGCGATGCCCGTAAACGCTTGCCGCGAGAGCTGGCGCAGGAATTGGCTCGCTCGATCGCGACGCTGATGGGCACGCGCACCCGTGCACGGTGGACGTGGCGCGGCTGGCATATCAAATTGCTGGACGGCACAACGATTCTGATGCCGGACATCCCGGGGAACCGGGAGCTTTATTTGCAGCACGGCAGTCAGAAGGCCGCGGCGGGTTTTCCGATTGCGCGCCTGGTGGAGGTCATCTCCCTGGCGCACGGTGCGCTGCTCGATGTGGCGATGGGGCCGTACAAAGGCAAAGGGACCGGGGAGCACGCACTGTTTCGGGAGCTGCTGAAGTGTTTTGTCAAAGGCGACATCATGCTGACCGACAGCTACTACGCCAGCTACTTTCTGATTGCCGCCCTGATGGGCATGGGGGTGGACTTTATCTCTGAACAGCACGGAGCGCGCCAGACGGACTTTCGTACCGGTGAGAAGCTCGGCCGGTGCGATCATCTGGCGCAGTGGGCCCGGCCGGCGCGGCCGCAGTGGATGAGCCCCGAGGAGTACTACAGCTTCCCCGCCGAGCTGACGGTGGGCGAAACGAAAGTCGGCAAGAAGGTGCTCGTCACCTCGTTCTTGGATCCGCGCAAGGTCCGTAAACGGGAGGCGGGCTCGCTGTTTGTGCAAAGGTGGAGCGCAAAGCTCGATCTTCGCAACGGGAAGGACACGCTGGGCATGGCCGCGCTGAGCTGCAAGACCCCAGGGATGCGTGAGAAGGAAATCTGGGTATACATGCTGGCCTACAACCTGGGTCAACTGCTGATGGCGCAGGCCGCTGTGCGAGCCGCCGTATTGGCCCGGCAATTGAGCTTCAAGCATGCCGTGCGGGTCTGGCTGACCTGGAGTCACAAACAGTTCGTATCCGATGTCGCAGAAGACCTCCCCGCCTTGTTCCGGCTGATCTCATACGTGCGTGTGGGGAGACGTCCCGGCAGGATTGAACCTCGCGCAGTCAAACAGAGGCCCAAGCCTTTCGCGCGATTGCAGACAGCCCGTCGCAAAGCACGCCGAAACATCACGTTATATGGTCATCCGCGGAAACCAGCCTCCTAAACGAGTGCCACTCACATCAAGACCCCCTCGACGGATGCAACCACAGGCCGGATATATCGTCCGCAGTCTGGCCCTGGACGCACAGGCGAAAATGGACTTGCAACGCAGCGGGGTCCGTAGATTTGCCTAGTATCCCCCCATGGTTCCTCCCATCCCGGGCATCCCCTGCAGGGACGGCTGCATGGGGCGTTCGCCGAACAGGTCGTAGGTCACGTAGAGGCCGACGCGATCGTCCGTGAAGGAGGAGGCCAAGAAGCTCGAGACGCCCGGCGAGCCGCTTTGCTGCCAGCGCTCGATGTACACCCAGATCATCGTGCGGGCGAAGCGCTTGGAAACGGTCAGCCGGATGGTCTCGCGGCGGGTGTTGGCATGAAGCTGCGAGTACCGACTCCAATATCCCTGCGCCTGCAACTGTACGCGCAGCGTCGGGCGCAGCTGCCTGCCGAGGACGGCGCTAGCCCCATAATACCGGTAGTTGTCATTTCTGCCGGCGATGCTCGTCTGATTGAAGATCTGCTGGCCGTAGGTCCCCGTGAGCGACAGGCTGGTGCGCGCGCGGTTGAACATCCAGCCCGCATCGGCGCTGCGCTCGTTGAAGGGCTGGGCCACCGCGTAGCCGGGATTCAGCGATGCGCCGACCTGCAGGGCGACTTGCGCACCGGGCGATGACAGCGAGCCGCCGTTGGTGGTGTAGATCTGCTGGCCCCCCACGAAGACGGTCGAGAACGGCGAGATCCGGCGGCTGAGGCGCACCTCGTAAAGCGGCGCACCGTGCATCGATCCGCCTCCGAACTGGATCGTATTGTAGCCCGCGGTGAGCAGCAGCCGGGTGCGCACGAATCTCGCCTTGTACGAGAGGGAGGCCTGGCGGATGTCGTAGCTTGCGGACGACCCGGTAAAGAACTGTCGCACCGCCGCGCTGTCGATGTACTGGGTGTGCGCGATGCTGGCATTGAGCGACAGGGACGACTCTCCGGGAAGCGAGTGGGTGAGCGCAGCGCCGCCCTGATAGGTCTGCGAGTCGAACGGCGAGCGCTGATAGGTGGTGCGCGAGTAAAGCCCGAAGAGCGTGAGGCGGTTGGTCAGCCCGAAGTGCAGATTGATGAGCGGCCCCGTCGCGGCATCATTGATGATCTGCAGGCTCTGCGGCGTGGGCGCCGCCAGCGGATCGGTCATCTCCTCGCCCAAGCTGTCGGAGAGCTGCCACTGCAGGATGCTCGAGGGCCTGCCGAGGAGGCCCGAGCCGAAGAAATTGCCGTAGAAGCTGCCGCCGAAGGAGCTCTTGATGTACTGGATCCGGTCGAGATTGCCGAGCAGGTTCAAGCTGAGATTGCCCCGCCGCTTGTAGTCCACGTTGAACCCGACCGTGGCGATGCCGTCGCTCGCTTGATTGCGGCTCGTGAGCAGCGCGTTGTCGGTATAAGCCAGCCCCCCAAGCAGATCCACGTAGCCGCTGTGCTGCGCGCTCGTGGTGGCGGCGCCCGCCGCCGGGCTCACTTGCTGTGCGTGTGCCTGCGCGAGCCACCCGCAAGCGAGCAGGGCAAGACAAAGGTGTCGTGTGTCGAGTCGCATGTCATGCATCCCCGTCACACCGGCGCGAGCGCCGGCGTGCATTGAGTCCCCCGGGTGACTCGGGCAGGCCCTTGCCCGAACGAATCAGCCAACGCGGCCGCCTAGGCGCCGGTCGTATTCGCGCGCTCGCTGCCGTAACCGTAGCCGTAATAATAATACGCGGACACCGCCGCTCGCAGGCTCTGGTTGAGCACCAGCGAGACCGCGGGATGTCCCTCGAGGGTCTTCAACGCATCGAGCAGCACCGGCTGCGGGGTGGATTCGGCGCGCACCACCACGACGATCTGGCCGGCCATCTGCGCGAGCACGGGCGACTCGGTGGTCTCGAGCAGCGGCGGGGAGTCGAGGACCACGATGCGCTCGGTCTGCTCGCCGAGCAGCGCCGCGGTACGCTGCATGCGGGCGCTCGAGAGCAGCTCGGTCGCCTCCTCCGCCCCCGGCCCGGCCGGCAGAAACGACAGCGACGGCACGTCGGTCGGCCGGATGAGCGATTCGATGTCAAGATCCGGCTGGCGCAGCGCATCGAGCAGCCCCGGCGCCTCGGCGAGCCCGAGCACGTGAGTGAGCTGAGGCTTGGCGACATCGCCATCGACGAGCAGCACCCTTAAGTCCTTCTCGAGCGCGAGGCTGAGGGCGAGGTTCAGGGCCGTGAAGCTCTTGCCCTCCCCGGCCAGGGCGCTCGCGATCATGATGAGATATCCCTTGGGGGCGCGCGGCACGCCGCGGCCGATGGCCTGCGCGACCAGCGGATGCTTGATCTTGCGGTACTGGCGCGAGAGCAGCCCCATGTCCTGCTCCGGCGGCAGCAGTCCGGCC
>JAJZIF010000223.1 GCA_021810735.1 Acidobacteriota bacterium | reverse complement strand
ACGGTTGGAGTTCAGGATCGGGTTCTGGGCGTCGAATGGGGAGTCATTGCCCATGGAAAAAACGTGTCCATGCATGTGGCCGGTGCCGGCTTTGGTGTAGATTTCAACGCGGCCGTAGCCGAGGCTGTCAAACTCTGCCGAGAAGGGGTTCTGATTGATGACAATTTCGCGAATGTCCTCCTTGGGCGGAATTTGGCCGCCGGAGAAGCCGTCAACATAGATCTGACCGCCATTGGGACCGGCCGATGGGCCTGCCAGGGCTTGCAGGTCGGTCGCCAACTGATCGGGATCGTCGGAGAGCGCGTCGAGGTCCTTCCCTTTGATGACCACCGCATTGACGTTCGATTCTGGAGAGGTGTCGATGGTGGAGCTTTCGGCATTCACCTGAACGTTTTGCTGCTGCGCGGCAATGGTCATGGAGATATTGAGTGTCTTGGATGTGCCCGGAGCGATCGCCACGCCCTGTAATTCGTAGTGAGTAAAACCCTCGATGGTGGTATCGACCGTATATTGTCCGGGCGTGAGGCCATTGAATTGGAAGTGGCCGGTGGGGCCGCTGGTGGTGCTGAGCTTCTGGCCGTTGCCGGAAACAACGATGGACGCGCCGGGAATGATGGCTCCCGTGGGATCGGCGACTACGCCGTGCAGGCTACCGGTATTCTGCTGCGCCAGAAGCGTCGTTGCGAGGACAAAAGGCAAAACAGCTAAAACGAAGAATCGAAACAGTCGATGAGCCACAGGCAATTTTCCTTTGGGGAAGCGAAATTCCATCTTCTTCAGGTTGAGACGTGCGAGTATCCAAAAAAGATTCAAGAAAGCCCCATGTCAGACAAAATTGATCTATCTATAATTGAATTGATCTATAGCGGATTTACAGTTTGTATAGTCATTTGCGGTGAAGAATCCGGACGATATCCGCATCGTAAACACCGCCATCACCCTCTGGATTCTTCGGTCGCCGCAGCGACCTCAGAATGACTCCTCTCATTTTGAAGCCAGTATCTGTAAATCCGCTCAGGAGTGAACTTCGCGTCAATCGTGATTGCAGATTTCCGCAACCTTCGGCGCGCGAGGAGCGGTGTTTTCAGCAAGCGAGAAAAATGCCGCCGACTGGGTGGAGACAATGCGTGGAATGGGTGCGGTAAAACTCTCTCGCGCCGGGCTTCGCACATGCGAGCCAATGGCTGCACGATGCGCCTGTGTACGATTCTCCGGTGAAAGAAAGGCCCGATCCGTCTAGAGAGGAACGTCTTTTTCGATTGTTTGCGGCGTCATCACATCCGTGCAAAGAATCCAGTCGCTGGTGTTGAGTACTCATCCCAATTGTATATGCGAAGTTCGAGGAGAATTGGCGACGAGATTGAAATGCGGCTGTACTGGTGGATGACGTATGGGATGGCGATTGTTTTTTTCAATCATTGGAATTGCGACGGGCCGCCAAAACTTTCCAGCCATCTTTGACCAATCTGCGGAACATGTACGGAGTAAAGATGGCCTCGGGAGTTCGAAACGATTGCGCCACTGCGTTGCGAATCCAGCCGGGCTTGCCGATGGTTTGAATCAGGATGGTGAGGGTGACGCCGCTGATCAAATTTCTTTTGGAAGACTCGATTTTGTTTGCCGCATCAGGGTCGGCACTTGCGCGCGCGCTTACGAGCAGATCGGCGTGCATGATGCTGGCCCAGTCCTGCCATTTTTTTACTGAGGATTGGCTCGTGGTGCTTCCGTAATGCTGGGTGTATTGCACCAGAGGTTCGGGGACGCAAATCATGTAATCGCGCAAGAGAGCGGCGCGACCCCAGTTGCCGAGGTCGCAGTGGTCTCCATGCTTTTGCACATATCCCCCGATAGCAATGGAGTCTGCGGTCCGAACCAGGATGCTGCTGAGGCGGGAGCCTCTGTTGCCGGCGAGTAGCTGAGAGATCATGGATGCTGGCGACTCGCAGGTTGGACCTGACTCTGTGACCCAAAGACGACGGCCCTCGGCATCCGCAATAACACAGGGACACCAGACTGCGCCGATCGCGCCAGATGGAATTTTCTGGCAGCCATGCAGAAAAGGCTCGATTAGGCGTTCGATGGCGGTGGGCAGCAGAACGTCGTCATCGCCGAGGAGAAGAAAAAATTCTCCGCTGGCGTGGCGGAGGCAAAAATCGAAGTTGCCGACGAGGCCGAGCCGCTGCTTCTGCTCGAACAGCACCAGGCGCGGATCGTGGATTGCGCGAACGCGCTCCGCGGTGTCGTCGGTGGAGGCGTCGTCCGATACAATCACCTCAATATCGCGGTAGGTTTGATCGAGCACGCTCTGGATGGAGCGCAGGGCCAGGTTGCTGCGATTGATGGTAGGAATTCCGACGGTGACTCGTCCTGAAACTGTCATGATGTCGTAAGAAGAAACGTTCCGCGCAGCCCTGGCATTCATCATCCCATAGGTGACGCGCGGCGGGAAAGCGAACGGACAGCGGGCCTTCCGCATCTCACTGGAAATTCGTCGTGGAGATGGACCATGATTTTCAGGGATGGCGAGAAGGATGGGACGATCGATGCAGAACGGCGCCGATAAGAAGTCTCGGGATGGTTTGCCGTACAAGGTTCCATGGGTGGCGCGGCTCATTCGTCATATTCCGCCGGGGCAGTTTGCGCGGTATCTGATGGTGGGGCTGTGGAATACCATCTTCGGGTACAGCGTGTATGCGTTGTTCACCGCGCTGCTGATGCCACGGCTGCGTTTCGGCTACATCGTCGCCTCCGTGCTTTCCAATCTGATGAGCATCACGGTCGCATATATCGGTTACAAATTTTTCGTTTTCAAGACACAGGGAAATTATCTGGCGGAGTGGTTCCGGTGCATCCTTGTGTACGGAAGCGGAGTCCTGCCGGGCCTGGTGGTGCTGCCTTTGCTGGTGGAAGGACTGCAGCACGGCTTGCACCTGCAACGCAGCGCGCCGTACATTGCGGGGGCCATGGTGATGGGATCGACCGTGATCTACAGCTTCTTCGGGCATAAGCACTTTTCGTTCCGGGTTCCGGAGGATGCGGCGCATGACGCGGCCACGGAAAAGGACGCGCCCATCGAGGATGTGGTGGAGGGCGTGATCGCCGAGGCACCCGCGGGGGCGGGAAATAAAGAATGAAACTTTCTCAACAAGGTTGTCATTCGGGAAAGCTCGCAGGCCCAGTACTATAGTTTGCATACGAACATCGCGAGGCGACGTGAAGACGATCAGCATCATTACTCCCTGCTACAACGAAGAAGACAATGTTGTCGAACTGTATACGCGCGTGCGCGCCGTGATCGCATCGCTGGGGCGCTACAAGTACGAGCACATCTTCATCGATAACGCTTCCGAGGACAGTACTGTTGCAGTGTTGAAGGGGCTGGCGGCGGCCGATCCGAACGTGAAGATCATTGTGAACTCGCGCAACTTCGGCCATGTTCGCAGCCCCATGCACGCCTTCTGGCAGGCGCAGGGAGATGCGGTGATCGGCATTGTCGCGGACATGCAGGACCCGCCCGAGATGATTGCCGATCTGGTGCAGGGGTGGGAGGAAGGGTACTCGATGGTGCTGGCCATCAAGCGGACCAGCGGAGAACATCCGCTGATGTTCTGGGCGCGGAAGCGGTACTACGCGCTGGTGAACCGGCTGTCGTCGATCGAAACATTTGAGAACTTTACCGGCTTTGGGCTGTACGACCGGCGCGTGGTGGATCTGGTGAAATCCTTTGGCGATCCGTATCCGTATTTTCGCGGGATGATCGCGGAGATTGGGCTACCGCACAAGAAGATCTTCTACGATCAGCCGGGACGGAAGCGCGGCATCACGAAGAACAATTTCTACACGCTGTACGACTACGGCATGCTGGGCATCATCAATCATTCCAAAGTGCCGCTGCGGCTGATGACGTTTACCGGGTTCGGCGGCGCGCTGATGTCGTTTCTGATTGGAATGGCCTATCTGGTGTACAAGATTTTGTTCTGGCGGAGATTTTCGGTAGGTATTGCGCCGGTGGTGATTGGGATGTTCTTCGTCAGCTCCATTCTGCTGGTATTTATGGGGGTGATGGGGGAGTATATCGGCGCAATTCACACCCAGATCCAGCGAAGACCGTTCGCTGTGGAACGGGAGCGGGTGAACTTCGAGTTTCCGCCACAGCCGCCGCTGGGTTCGACGGAGGTTGCGGAGACGGACGTGCATGGATGAGCCGCGGACAAGAGCGCAGGTCATTCCGCGCCATATTCCCGCGCTGGATGGTCTGCGAGCGTTTGCGATTCTTGCCGTGCTGGTTCACCACTGCGGCGAGTATTACCTGATCCAGAATTCTCCGCAGACGTCTCTGCTGCGGAGTTTCGTAGAAAACCTGGGCAGCGGCGTCGATCTTTTTTTTGCGCTCTCCGGATTTTTGATTACTGGAATTCTGCTCGATTCCCTCGATCGGCCATATTTCTTCCGGCGTTTTTACTGGCGTCGCGGGTTGCGCATCTGGCCCTTGTACTACACGTTTCTGCTGGCTGCTTATCTGGCTCATCGGAGGGTGTTCAGCGGAATAGGAGTGGCGCCGTTTGTCTTCTACTATCGAAATTTTCTAGGACCGGACCGGGCTTCGGACATGTATGTAGGTCAGTTCTGGAGTCTGTGCGTGGAAGAGCAGTTTTATCTGGTATGGCCGCTGGTGCTGTACTTTACGGCGAAGCGCCTGCGCATACCGCTCATTGTTTTTCTGATGAATAGCGCATTTTTCTGCCGCGCATATTTGTTTTGGCGCGGGGTCGATGGTTACGTCATTTACCGGCTTCCATATTGCCATATGGATGTGCTGCTGGCGGGCGCGTTGGTTGCGGTTTTAACTCGGCATGGAATGAAAGAAAAAATATTAAGAACACTTTGTTTCGCGGGTATGTTGCTGGGAATTGCAGGTCTGGCTGTGGTGGAAACCGTGTCGCCCAACGTGGCGATCTATCCCCTGGGGCTGACATCGACCGCGCTGCTGTTTGGCGGTGTAGTGGGGTTGTGCATTCGGGGAGTCGGACGCGCTGTGCGGACGGTGCTCGAAAGCCCATTGTTAGAGGCCATCAGCAAGCGCAGTTACGCAATGTACGTCTTCCATCTTGTGCCGCTGTACGTGTCCTACAAGCTGCTTTTGCGGCTCAAGGCGCTTCCTCTTGGGATGCTGCCCGCGCTGCTGATCATCCTGGGGATTGGACTGGTCACGTATGGAATGGCGTGGCTCTCGTGGCGGTATCTGGAGGAGCCGATGTTGCGATTGAAGAAATGGGAGTGGTTCGCTACGAGACAGATTCCAGTTTCTGCTGATACTGATTCAACTGAGTGAGACATTTTTGGCGGGCGTTGTGGCCGGCCTGCACATCGCGGTACCAGTCGAGGGTGAAGTCCAGCGCTTCCGGCAAGGACAGCGACGGGGACCAGACGAGATCGCGCGAGGCTTTGGTCCAGTCGAGCTTCAGCATGTTGGCTTCGTGGGGATGAGGGCCGTCATCGACCTGCCAGCGCGGCGGGGCTGCGGAAGACAGCGCGGCCCAGCGCGCGGCGAGGTGTTCGACAATCCACTGGACCGATTGTGCATCGCTGTAGTGGGGGCCGAAGTTCCACGCGCCGGAGAATTGTGGGCCGTGTTCGTAGAGCTTTTCGGCCAGCGTGAGATAGCCGCGCAGCGGTTCGAGAACATGCTGCCAGGGCCGGGTCGCGTTGGGATTGCGAATGCGGAGGGTTTCGCCGGAGGTGAAGGCGCGGATGATGTCGACGATGAGGCGATCCGCGGCCCAGTCGCCGCCGCCGATGACATTGCCGGCGCGCGCTGAGGCGATGGCAACTTTGTGCTCCGCATATTTTGCGGGCGGAAAGAAGGAATCTCTGTAGGCGCGGGTTACGAATTCCGCGCAGGCCTTGCTGTTGCTGTAGGGATCGTGGCCGCCGAGGGGATCGTTTTCGCGGTAGGCCCAGACCCACTCCTGGTTCTCATACACCTTATCTGTGGTGATGATGACGACGGCGCGCACCGAATCGCAGGCGCGCACGGCTTCCAGCAGCCGCGCGGTGCCGAGAACGTTGGTCTCATAAGTGCGAATGGGGTCCTGGTAGGAGGCGCGCACCAACGATTGCGCGGCGAGGTGCAGGACAATCTCCGGCCGATGCCGGACGAGCGAGGCTTTGAGCTGTTCGAGGTCCGAGAGGTCGCCGATCGCGGAGGTCATGCCGCCGGCGACGTCGGCCATTGTAAAAAGATTGGGGGTGGTGTGCGGGGGCAGGGCGTAGCCCATGACGTCCGCGCCGAGTTGATCGAGCCAGAGCGCGAGCCAACTGCCTTTGAAGCCGGTGTGGCCGGTGAGAAATACTTTGCGGCCGTGCCAGAATGCGTTCACCATATCTTCCATGGAGCGGACCCCGTGTCCCAAAGATCTTCGAGGAATTTTCTGTCATGCAGCGTATCCATGGGCTGCCAGAAGCCGTGATGTTTGTAGGCGGAGACCTGCCGCTCGGCGCTGAGGGTTTCCAGCGGAGCACGCTCCCAGATGGTGGAATCGCCTTGA
>JAJZIF010000222.1 GCA_021810735.1 Acidobacteriota bacterium | reverse complement strand
AAAGCCCTCGCCAGGCGGAGACGCTTCGGTCAAGATCTCCGCTCCGCGATGTCCATAAAAACCCGTGGCGGAGGCGCTCAGAAGAACCTCCGGCCGTTGCTCCAGACGGAAAAGCAACTGGACCAGCGACTGCGTGGTTTTCACCCGGCTGCTGCGGATGCGCTGCTTCTTCTCTTTCGTCCAGCGGCCGTCGCTTACATTCTCACCCGCCAGATGAATCACGGCCCGGATTCCGCTGAGCCGTCGCATTTCCTCGCGAAACTCAAATTCATAGGGGTTCCACACGATGCTCGAAGAACCTGGAGGCGCGGCCCGGCGCACCAGAGAGGTGAACGGAATCGACTGAGAAGTAAATCCGAGCGCAAGCGCGCTGCCGATCAGTCCAGAGGCACCCGTGAGCAGAATCTGCGGAAAAATTTCCATGGAGCGCAAGCAAGATAACGAGAGTATGGATCGGGAGTGCTGCAAGAATGCAAGGATGTGAAAGAGTTGTGCTCGATAACACTACAAGGTGTGATGTAGGAGGTTTCGGAATGGTTGTTCATCACATCACGCCGTCCGGGAGTTTCACCCTATCGTAAGAATCGCGGGTCGCCTTGATATCGCCGAACAGTGTTTCAATCTCCTGAATGCAAATTCCCTTCTCAGGCATCTAATCGCTCAGGAGCACTGCTATGGAACCCCAGACGACCCCTGAAACCAAACAAATTGACCCGGAAACCGCGGAGCTGTTCATCGGAGAGAAAAAAATCGGGGAAAGAATCAAGCGTCTTCGCCTGAAAAAATCCATGGGCCTGGTCGAAATGGGCAAGCACACCGGTCTTTCACCCAGCTTTCTCTCGCAGTTGGAAACCGGCCGTGTCGTTCCTACGCTGCGCAATCTGGCGAGGATCGCCATGGTCTTCAGCAAAGATCTTTCCTACTTCTTTGAACCGGAGCCTCACACCCTGTTCCGCGTCCACAGGAGAACGGAGCGGGTGCGTTTACCGCAGACAGGCGTAACGGATCCAACCTATTTCTTTGAAAGCCTCGGCTATCTGGTTCCGGACCGCACTCTGGATCCCTACCTGGCGGAATTTGTTCCGCTCAAGAAAAATGTGGAAGTCCGGTCCCACGTTCACGCCGGCTTTGAGTTCCTCTATGTGCTGAGCGGAGAAATGGAAATTCGCCACGGCGGCCAGACACAGACCCTCGCTCCGGGAGATTCCGTCTATTTCGACGCAAGCACCCCGCACAGTTACCGCTGCGCGGGCAAAGAACCTGCCAGCGCGATCATCGTGACCCAGCATCAGAGCGTGATGCCACAGCCTTCCATGAACCTGCGCCCGCTTGGCAGCTCCTTGAACGGGGCCATGCGCAGCGGTGCGCCTGCGCATCCGCGAGAGGAACAACCGATTCCCACCTTCGCCCGAGTCCGCCCCGCCGGTTCGGGGAAAGGCCAGGGACCGCAGCTCCCGTAAACAGCAAACACGTCCTCGAGAAAAGGCGCGGATTCCATCCGCGCCTTTTCTCGCTGCCCACGCAATTGCGGTGGCGGAGAAAATCGGCACTTGTTGTAAGCTTTCCTCTATTCCATTTCTGGGGGTCACCCTTTGCTCAAATCCAAGATCAGTTCTTCGCTGAAAGCGCCTCTGTTTTTCGCGGCAGGTGCGACGCTTTTTCTCTCCATGGCAACGGCGCAGGTTGTCATTGCGCCAAGCTCGCCCACGGTCGGATCTGCCAACCCCGTAACAGCCGAGCCTCCGGTTCCGCGCCCCGCAACCAAACCATGCGTCGTCTCCTTATTTAAGAATGAGGAATTCGCCGACTTCAACTCCAAAACATTCACCTACACGCCGCCCGCAAGCTGTCCCGGTCCGTGGGCGAAAGTTGTTTTTACAGCCGATTTTACCGTCACCGCTGGGACCCAGTTCGATCGTACCGCATCGTTTTACCTCGGCCATGCCAACATCTATTACGGAACAACGGCGGAGCCCAGCAATACTTTGAGCCCATCCTGGCATGTGGAACGCGACGTCACCGACCTGAGCGCAATTTTCAAGAGTTCGCAGACCGGCGAGGCGGACCTGGGCAACTTTGTCGGCGTCTACAATGGCACGGACTACAACGGCATCATCTACGCGAATGCAACCCTGAAGTTCTATCCAGCCGCTGCGAATGCACCTGCCGCCAAGGTTCCCGACGCTGTCCTGCCACTGCCTGACGCAGCCGGCGGCGCTGTTGCGCTCAACAACACGCAATCCCAGCTTGCCGAGACATTTGCATTCCCTACCAATGTGGAACGCGCCTATCTCGATATCATCACCCAAAGCCAAAGCCAGGATGAATTCTGGTATTCCTGCTCGCCGACCAATGTTGCTGCCAAATTCAACAACTGTCCGAATACTGGATTTCGCGAAGCGGAGATCACGATCGACGGCAGGCCGGCTGGAGTGGCCCCGGTGTACCCATGGATCTATACCGGCGGTATCGATCCTTTCCTTTGGCAACCGCTTCCCGGCGTGCAAACGCTCGACTTCGTTCCTTACCGGGTCGATCTCACGCCCTTCGCCGGCGTGCTGAGCAATGGCCAGCAGCACACGGTTGCGGTCAGCGTCTTCAACGCCCATAGCTATTTTCTGGCGGCTGGCAATATCCTGCTCTATCTAGACCAGGGCGCGGGCAGCGTCACCGGCGACATCGAATCCGATACTCTTTCCGCCGAGCCGGTGCCGACGGTGACGGAGAACCTGAAGAACCCGGCGCCCGGCACTTACACGGGAACCATAACCGTCAGTTCCATGCGGGATTTTGTGATCACCGGCTACGCGAACACTTCCCACGGCAGAGTCGAAACCACAGTTGAACAGCATCTCGACTTTGTGAACACGCAGCAAATGAATGAAACCCCGGCGGTGTACATCCAGAACATTGTGCAAAGCACGGAAGTGCATGCCAAAACAACCGGCAATTCCAGAGGTACGATCTCGGAGACCCACCGCGATTTCTCGTACCCGCTCACGATGGACTACAACTTTACCCAGAATGCCGACGGATCCTACAGCCAGATCACTTCCATTCAGCAGAAATACGTGAAGCAGACGACCCGCAAGGTCAACGGCAATCCAACGTATTTCAGCAAGGTGGTCAACGAAGTCTCTCCGTCCGACACCCTCAACTTCAGCCCCAGCTTCAGCTTTCTCGGCAATACGGGACAACAAAGCGTGGCCAGCTATACGTTCTCTGACTCGCTCGGCGCCTGCTACAGCCGTACCTTGACAGCCGCCAATGGCGTGTTGACCCACGTGGATGACAGCCAGAACTGTGGCAAACCGAACGGCCAGTAGCAACGCGCTACCGTTCCTGCATAAGAAACAAAGGCACGGCCAGTGGCCGTGCCTTTGTTTCTTGCTTCTCGGTCCGTCTACGCTGCGGGCTTGCGCTCGTTATGTTCCTTCGTCAGGGCGGCTTTGGCCGTTTCCGACAGGGCAGTGAATCCCGCTGCATCCTTCGCGGCGATGTCGGCCAGGACTTTGCGGTCCAGTTCCACGCCGGCCAGTTTCAGCCCGTGGATCAGTTGCGAATAGCTCATGCCATTCAGCTTGGCGGCCGCGCCGATGCGGACGATCCAAAGCGAACGGAACTGGCGCTTCTTTTCGCGGCGGCCGCGATAGGCGAACTTCAGTCCGCGCTCGACCGCCTCTTCGGCGGCCTGATACAGCTTGGACTTTGTAAGAAAGTAGCCGCTGGCCCGCTTCAGGATCTTCTTGCGATACTCTTTGCGTTTATTGCCACGTTTGACGCGAGGCATGGTGGGTTTCTCCTTTTTGTGCTGCTCTTGGCGTATTTCTTCGCGGCTGGAGGCAGGAGTCGCAGGCCATCGGCCCGGCGCCGGTTTACCTCTTCACTCGCTTCTCTTCGTCTGATCGCATCGGAAGCATTTCTCTCGAGACTTGCTTCCGGGGGCCTCGAACGCTACGGGCCCGGTTCGCTGCCGCGAACCGATCAGGCGTACGGAATCATGCGCAGCACCTTCGGCAAGTCGGCATCGGAGACCATTGCGGAAGCGGCTAAATGCCGCTTGGTCTTGGTAGCCTTCGAGGTAAGGATGTGCCGCATGAAGGCCTGGCCGCGCTTCACTCGACCGCTTCCGGTCTTCTTAAAGCGCTTGGCCGCACCTTTGTGCGTCTTCATTTTCGGCATGGTGGTCCCAATCAAAAAACAGTTTTACCGCTCCGACCAGTATACGTGAGTATAGATCGACGAGCCATAGCTCGGTTCGAGCTGCGGAGGTTAAGCTTCAAACCTCGCGAATAGGCCCGGGGTAACTTGCAACTACAGGATCTGTCGTCAGCAGAATCATATCCTCAACCGTGGCTTGTGCAACAAGGATGCGGTCGAAAGGATCCTTATGAATGGACGGCAGGCTCGCAAGGGCGAATGCGTGTTCGCTCGTAATAGAAACTTCCCGATACCCGTTGTCCAGCAATCCCCTCCGCAGCAAACGCGCATCCGCCTGAAAGTCGTCACGACCCAGGCTGCGTTTGATCACAATTTCCCATAAACTTGCAGCGCTAAAGAGCATTTCATGGTTCATATCCTCGATCCAGTTACGAGCAGCCTGCGACAACCGGCTGGGATCATTGGCTACCCACAGCAACAGGTGAGTATCGAGGAGCAACTTCACGCTTCGCCGTCAAACATTTCGCCGATCTCGACGGATCCCATCCGGTCAAAATCTTCCGGGATTGAGAATTGACCAGCCAAGAATCCCAGCTTCCGCGTTTGTGCAATATCACTGCCGGAGCAAGTTGATCCAGCATAAGAATCATTGAAAACAGTCATGTTCTTACTTGCGGCCAGCCATTCCTTCGTACCTGCAATTCCTAATTCAAGAGTGCTGTACATAAATTCCTCCCTCGAAGCTTTAGACTCGTTGTTCTCCGATTATCTGTTTGACTTGAACGGCTCTGAAGCCGTCCGTTTTGGTAATCGTGGCAACGTCAATCGCACCACCTACACCTCGTACGCCCACCAGCCACGTTTGGATTCGTATCGTCGTCCGAATGAGGAAAATTGACAGGTCTACAGAATCCTGCAGTGGAAGGAAGGCATATGGAATCGGAGTTGTAAGTTGCGCGAGCTTATTTTTGAACTCCTCTTTTTTTTGGGCGTCGAGACTAAACTCGACACCCACCATCTCTAATACTCGCGGATCATACCCGCTAAGTAGCCTATCCACATGTTCGCGTTGTCCCCCCCAGATCACCCCAAAATTCCCCGTAGCAGCAAATTGCTCGATCGGCTTGGGTTTGCCAGGGATAAAAAAATCAAACACGCGTCCGTATGGAGCATTTTCGTCGTATCCTCCGACAAGAAACACCATATCACCCTGTGGATTCGCTCCCTGCGTATGGGTATTCCATTGATCAAGAAAAAAGTCACTTAATTCCTGTGCAAACTGCTCTACGCTTAATCGCCCGCCATTATGTTTTGTCTGTAGAATGGCCTCAAATTCCGGGATGAAGCTGTGTGCAGTTCGAGGAGCCTGTTGCCCAATGGCACCAACCCCATAGGTCACCGCACCAACAAAATCCTGTCCCTTGATCTTGAGGAGCTTCGTAGCGTTATCGAAAGTAGAAGCGAGAACCATTGTCTGGCCGTTCGGCTGAACAAATGCGTTATTCAACGTGACGCGACTATCCGCAGCCAAGACGATTCCTTCCGGTCCTTTGAATGCAATTCCCAATGACATGGATGCTACGAATATCACATTTGATGGTCTTTTGTGAAAAATCCTGTTCCTAGTCAAACGAAAAGGCGCTCTCGCATACAGCCGGAAGCGCCTTTCTTGCTGATAAACAAAGCTTTATGCCGTCAAAGGACTCTTCACCCGGAAACGCTCCATGGAGATCTTCAGCGCGCGTTCAATGCGGCGAGGTACATCTTCAATCTTCGCCATCAAACATATCCTCAATGTCAGCACTGCCCATCCGATCAAAATCGTCAGGAATCGACATTTGTCCAGCCAGAAATCCTAGTCTGCACACTTTAAGACCCGAGCCAGCAAGTGGCGATTTGGATAGGAATTCCGCAAGGCTCCCTCCGCCGCCGCTACCGCCGCTACCGGACCCCGCTGGCGCTGAACCATCCCGCGCAGCACCTGCGCGACAGCCTTCAGCTCAATACCCTGCGACGCATCGCTGCGGCCATCAGCGACACCGCCGCCGCCCAACGCAGGCAACAGGCCAAGACCAAACTCTTCGACCGACTCCGGCCCACTGCTTGATCGGCCTTCCCCCAAAAAATAAAGGAGCCTTCCAAAGCACGACTACTCCCCAGCCTTACGGCTCATCCTTCGATTGGGAGAGACTGTTGAACTGCTGGCGCATTGGCGTCGGGATCACCAAATTCCGAGCCGACCCGATCCATGGGTCAGTCCTCCGCAGCGGCTGCCACTGATTAATTAAACCCGCTCATCGCGAAAGTACGATGAGCGATAGGCCAGCCACTTCATCGGTCCATATCATCTCGCATCCCCCGCTCGTTATGCGACGACTTCAATCCCCATCGAGCGCGCGGTTC
>JAJZIF010000221.1 GCA_021810735.1 Acidobacteriota bacterium | reverse complement strand
CGACGCCGCAATGACCTGATGCATACTGACGCATTTCCGACGCGACCTACGCGCGGCGCTCGCATTTTGCGGTTCTTCAACAATCTTCATCCGACGAAGACGCGCGACTGGATCACGGGCGAGCCGTTTCGCACGCTGACGTCGCAGTTTGCGCCGCAGCAGATTCGGCTGCCGCGCGAGCAAAGTACTCTCACCCGCGTGACGGCAAAGGCAGCGTGCGGCATGGGGCTGGGGCGGGCGATTCCCGCGTTGAAGCGCTCGCCATACGACGACTTTATGATGCGCTTCCATAATTTCCTGAAAGAAAACGCAGACTATCAGGCCCAGGGAAAACGCGAGACGTGGTTTTTTCCGCCCGGATCGAGCTGGATGGTCTACACCGATATGGTGCCGCACGCTGTGCTGGCGGGCCAGTTTGCGCTGGAGCAGACCTATCTGGTGGCGCCGGAAGCGATGGTGACGCCGGAACATTCTCCGCTCGCCGTGCTGGAGGCAATGACTGGCGAGCGCTTGGTTTAGAGCGGAGCGGAAAATTCCTGTACGGACCTTCGCGCCGGTACAACCATTTTGCGTGCATTCAATCGAAATGGCTTGGCCTTTTTGCCCTATGTCCCGTTTGCGGATACCTTAAGAGAGGCGTAGCGATAAGAGAGGCGTAGCGATGCAGTAGTCTGATCCAGGACAGAGGGGGCAATGGACGAACCATGGCAATGACAAGCACAGACAGTCCCAACGTGGCTGCGGCAGAGCCGCCAGGCAGCAAAAATGCGTTGCCGATGGTGTTCACGCTGTTCTTTCTCTGGGGATTCATCACCTGTTTGAACAACATCCTGATCCCACATTTGAAAAGCCTGTTCACGCTGAATTATGCAGAGGTCATGCTGGTGCAGACCTTCTTCTTCGCTGCGTATTCCGTGTTCGCCCTTCCCTCGGGCAAGGTGATCGACCGGATCGGATATAAGTGGACGATGGTGGCGGGCCTGTTGATCATGGCGGCGGGAGCCTTGTGTTTTCTTCCGGCGGCGATGGCACCATCCTTTCCTCTGTTTCTGGTGGCGCTGGGAATTGTGGCCGCGGGAATGACATTTCTGCAAGTGGCCGCCAATCCTTACGTCCTGGTTCTCGGGCCGGCGAAAACGGCGTCCAGTCGCCTGAACCTGGCGCAGGGTTTCAACTCCGTGGGGACCACAGTCGCGCCGTACATCGGCGGGCTTTTCATACTAAGCACCGTTCCCTTGGCTGCCACCCAACTGAAGCTGCTGTCGCCATCCGCGCTGCATGCGTACAGAGTGGCGGAAGCGGGCGTGGTGAAGCTTCCCTACACCGTGATTGCCATCATCCTGATCTCCTTTGCGTTGGCCATGACCCTCTACAAACTGCCCAAGATCCGGACGGCGGAGGACGCACCTGTCTCTGACGACGCGCCCGCTTCCCACATCTGGAAGCAGCGCCACCTGATGCTGGGCGTGATGGCTATTTTCGTTTATGTCGGCGCGGAAGTCTCCATCGGAAGTTTTCTGGTCAACTATCTGAATCAGCCGAACATCGGCAACATGACGGAGAAAGCCGCCGCCTTCTATCTCACGTTCTATTGGCTCGGCTTGATGGTCGGCCGTTTTGGCGGCGCGGGAATTACGCAAAAACTGCGCGCGGGACCGGTGCTGGGAGTGGCGGCGATTGCAGCCTTCTGCCTGGTGATCACATCGGTGACCACGTTCGGTCATGTGGCGATGTGGAGCATCATTCTGGTGGGGCTATTCAATTCCATCATGTGGCCGAATATCTTTGCCCTCGCGCTCGCGGGACTGGGCCGGTTGACGAACCTCGGCTCCAGCCTGCTGGTAACGGGGGTCCTGGGCGGGGCGCTGATTCCCTTGTTCCAGGGATTCCTGGCCGATCATATCGGGATCCACCATTCTTTTTTCCTTCTCGCGCTGTGCTACGTCTACATCGGCTACTTCGGCTTTAGCGGCTCGAAGGCGCGTGCGATCGCCTGATTCGCCCGTAACTGGATTGCAGGCAACGACAGGCGAAGTTCGGTTGCAATGGGTTCCTCAGTTACGACCCCGACTCCATTCCAAGCGGGCCAGACGGATAGCTTAACAAGAGGGGGCGACAGGCGAAGCATGGCGATTGCAAACGTAAAAAATTCCAGCGCAGTTTCGGAGCAACCAGCGCCGGGCAGGAAAAGCGCGCTGGCGATGGTCATGACGCTGTTCTTTCTCTGGGGTTTTATCACCTGCCTGAATAACATTCTTATCCCCCACCTGAAAAGCGTCTTTACGCTTTCATACGCAGAGGCCATGCTGGTGCAGACCTTCTTCTTTGCTGCGTATAGCATCTTCGCCGTTCCGTCCAGCAAAGTAGTGGACTGGATCGGATATAAGTGGACGCTGGTAACGGGACTGCTGGTAATGGCGACCGGGTCCCTGGGTTTCATTCCCGCAGCGATGACTCCCTCCTTTCCACTGTTTCTGATTGCGCTGGCGATCATCGCCGCGGGCATGACCATTCTGCAAGTGGCGGCCAACCCCTATGTGGTGGCGCTGGGCCCGGTCAAGACAGGCTCCAGTCGAATGAACCTGGCCAGCGCATTCAATTCCTTCGGAACCACGATTGCGCCGTATGTGGGCAGTCTTTTGATACTGGGCGGAATACCCTTGACCGCGCTGGAAGTAAGCCGACTATCAGCGCCCGCGCTGCATGCGTATCAAGTGCAGCAGGCGGCTGTGGTCAAACTTCCCTATTTTGTCATCGCGGCCATCCTGGTTGCATTTGCTATAGCCATGGCGATGTACAAGCTGCCGAAGATGGAAGCCTACTCTCCATCGATCGCGCTGCAGAGTGAGCATGGGCCAAGTCTTTGGCATCAGCGACATCTGTTGCTGGCGGTGGTGGCGATTTTCTTTTATGTCGGCGCGGAAGTATCGGTGGGCAGTTTTCTAGTGAACTATCTGAGCCAACCGTATATCGGCAACATCACAGAAAAAACGGCGGCCATGTACGTCGCGCTGTATTGGGGCGGCCTGATGGTGGGTCGAATCTTCGGAGCCGGGATCACGCAAAAGCTGCGTCCCGGCCCGGTGTTGGGCGTGGCGGCCATCATCGCCGCGTGCCTGGTGGTGGTGTCCATCTTCAGCTTTGGCCCTCTGGCGATGTGGAGCATTATCGCGGTGGGCCTTTTCAACTCCATCATGTGGCCGAATATCTATACACTGGGGCTGCTGGGCCTGGGAAAGCTGACCAACCGCGGATCGAGCCTGCTGATGACCGGAGTGATTGGCGGGGCGCTGCTGCCCTTAGTGCAGGGTTTCGTGGCCGACCATATTGGAATCCACCATGCGTTTGTTGTGCCCGCACTGTGCTACGTCTACATCTGCTACTTCGGGTTCAAGGGATCGAAGATCCGGCATCCGCAGCGAGCGGCCATCACGGTGGGTGGTCTGTAGGCTCGTTGCAGTGTACTCGGTGCTAACAGACGGAGCAGACATGGCAAAAGTTGCGAAGAAAACAAAGCCCATGTGGGGGTGGAACATCCATCCGGGTGAGATTCTGCGCGAGGAATACATGAAGCCGCTAGGCCTCAGCGTCTATGCGCTGGCAAAGGAATTGAAGCTGACGCGCCCTCGCCTGAATGACATTGTGCTGGAGCGCCGAGCGATCACCGCCGACACTGCGATCCGTCTTGCCAGATATTTCGGTACCACGGCGCAGTTAGTGCTCCAGCATACCTTTACTCCATCCGCCACGGAGAGCGCTCGGGCCAATGACGCAATGCGTCGGTTGCCCAGGCGGTGGACTTGTCGGTGTGACAGGAAGTACATGGATTGGGAATTTTGTATTTGTCCGTCATGTCCGGGGTAATGAACTTAAACGTGTGGGCATGCACAAACGCACCAGGAACTCCCTCCGTCTCAATCTTCGGCATGTGACAGGCTACGCACTCGCTGCCCGGAGTACCGGCCTTATGGTGTGTGTGCTCTTCAAGGGTCGCGGCGTGAGGGCCATTCGGTGACAAGGAACCGTGGCAGTCCAGACAAATCATATTGGCTGGCTTTCTCAATTCCGCATAATTGCTCGTACCGTGAACATCATGGCAACTGCCGCAGGTGATTCTGTGCCGGTACATGACACTCTGCGCAAAGTCATTGCCTTGCATGCGGTTCTTGTGCGCTGTGCCGTCCGGGAAATAGTAGAAGGTCTGTTCTCCAAGTGTGTGGTCTTGCAGCTTCCAGAAGTCCTGTAGCTTCAGGCCCACTTGGTAGCCAACCGGCCAGTCGTAATACTGGCCTTGGATCGGATTGGTCAGTGGTTGCCCTTGCGAGTGGCACTGGATGCAGGTATCGTTGGCTGCGACATAATCCATGTTTGCCGCATTCAGGATGTTGCCGCGAGATGGATGCGCGACATGCTCGCTGCCCGGCCCGTGGCACCGTTCACAGCCAACATTCCATTCCGCCACTTGTTTGGTTTGGATGTTGTAGCCGACAGAATGGCAGCCATTGCAAGTTGGCCCCGTGGGATGGTCACTATTGTGCGGAGGATAGTACGGCGCCCACCAGTCTTCCCCCTTCTTCACAAGGTAAGGCACCCATTTCTTATGCGCGATGTCCCATTTTGCCGGCAGCGGGTAATACTCATTGCCGACCTGGGTGAAATAATTCTGCTTCCAGATACTGCCGTAAACGAATGCGATCTGTTGTGGCTTGAAATTTACAAAGGAGGGTGGGTTGGAAAAATCCGCGAGGATAGCATGGGGATCTTTGCGCGGATCACGGACCACATTGGCCATAGGAGTTTTCTTCCAGCGCTCGTAAATCTGCCCGTGGCACTTTTCGCACGCCAGCGAGCCAACGTAATGTGCTGAAACAACGATGCTGGCCTGCTGGGTTTTCTCTTGGGTTGTCAGTGGCCTCAGATTTCGGATATACAGTGCTAGTTTCCAGCTATTGGTGTTCGGCTGGCGGTGTGGATTACCCCAGGCAGGCATTGCGGTGAGTTGGACCCCGTTCTCAATGATGTAGTGAATTTCTCCATCCGTGAGATTTTGCGTCTCAGCCGAGCGCAAATCCGGCACCCTTGGATAGAGATTCAATCCGATTCGAGTTTTCCCGCTGCCATCGATTCCATGACAAATGGCGCAGCGGGTCACGTAGAGTTCACGAGCGTCTTGGAGGTTTTCTGGAGTGGCCTCCAAGGGATTCTTCTTGCCGCGTTCGTGTCTGGGAATCGCCAGATTTCGCACAGTCCGTGCCACAACTGTCTCGAATGCAGAAGGTTCGGTGGTAGCGCGAAAACCACGCCGTATCAGTACTACCCCACCTATGGCCTCAACAATTGCAACCGCTAGAAATGTCAGAAGAATTGTTTTCCATATTTTCATCTTCACTTTCCTTCCGCGCGCTTTGCATTTCTGAATCTACTGTACGGGCCGGGTGCCCATCCGTGGAATATCTTGATTCCTCTGCATTCGCTTCAATCCATCCCTTCCCGTAAAATTTAGGTGTTTGGTTCGAGCGCGTGGCGTCGAGCATCCAATAACCCCAACAATGCAACGGAACGGAGCACTCCCTTGGCTGAAACGATCTATGACGTCGCCATCATCGGCGGCGGCCCGGCCGGTTACACGGCGGCGATTCGCGCTGGGCAGTATGGCCTGAAAGTCGCGCTGATTGAAAAAGAAAGCAAGCTGGGCGGGACCTGCCTGCACTGGGGCTGCGTTCCGACCAAGTCCCTGCTGTTCAACGCGGAAGTGTACGACCACTTGAAGCATGCCGTGGAGTACGGTATCGAGGGACTGGGCGAGGGCAAGCTGAACTGGGGCACCATCCAAAAGCGCAAGCAGGCCATCATCGACAAACATGCCAAGGGCCTGGTGTTCTTGATGAAGAAGTACAAGGTCAACGTGTTCGAAGGTCATGGACGGCTGACCGGGCCGGCCAAGGACGGGGTGCATTCAGTCGAGGTGTATACGGAGGGCGGCGGCGGCGCGGATGGCGAGCGCAGCTCTGTGAAGGCGAAGAATGTGATTCTGGCGACGGGTTCGGATGCCAAGATGCTGCCGGGGTTGGAGCCGGACAGCCGCGTGCTGACGAACATGGAGATTCTGTCGCTGAAAGAGATTCCCAAGTCCATGGTGGTGATTGGCGCGGGCGCGGTGGGCGTGGAATTTGGATCGATCTTCAAGAGTTTTGGCGCGGAGATCACGATCATCGAATTTCTGCCGCATCTGGTGCCGAATGAAGATGAAGACGTCAGCAAGGAGCTGGCGCGTGCCTTTCGCAAACGCGGGATCGAATCGTTCGCCGGCACGAAGTTCGAGAAGCTGGAGAAGACCAAGAATGGCGTGAAGGTGACGGCGACCGGCCCCGACGGCAAGCAGATGGTGAAGGAAGCGGAGAAGGTGCTGGTAGCCGTGGGGCGCGCGCCGCGCACGGAGAATGTCGGGCTGGAGAAGACAAGCATCCAGCCGGATCGCGGATTCATCACGGTCAACGAGTGGATGCAAACGACGGAGCCGGGCGTGTATGCGATTGGCGACATTGTGGCTGGACTGCCGCAGTTGGCGCATGTCGGCGCGATGTGCGGCATGGTGGTCG
>JAJZIF010000220.1 GCA_021810735.1 Acidobacteriota bacterium | reverse complement strand
GTTGTCTCATCTGTCAACGACCTATCGTTCTACGGTGGTCTTCGCCACCGCCACCCAACCCGCCTTCGTCGCTCTGGATGCAGCGGTGAAGAAATTTGCCATCAACGGCTGGCGACCACGGGAAGCCGTGCCGGATCACCCTGAGCTGTTCAAAACCCTTGAACGTGTCACCGTGCGCTGGCCGGAAGGGGACAGAAAATGCACTTGGGCAGAACTGGCCGCCGAGGTGCGCGGTGTGAATCAAGCGTTGGTGGTGGTGAACCTCAAGCGCCATGCGCTTGCCCTGATGGAAGCTCTGAGCGATCTAGAAGGAGTGTTTCACCTATCCACTAATCTCTGTGCGGAACATCGGCGTGCGATTATGGACAAGGTAAGAGCTCGGCTTGCGGAAAGTCTCCCTTGCCGCCTCGTTTCCACCCAATGCGTCGAGGCTGGCGTGGACGTGGATTTCCCTGTTGTCTTCCGCGCCATGGCGCCGCTGGAATCCATCGCCCAGGCGGCAGGGCGCTGCAACCGAGAAGGCAGACTCAATGAACAGGGTTGTCTAGGGAAGGTAGTGGTTTTTGAACCGAATGAGGAAGGCGGTTGGCGGAGACAGTTCCCAACATTCATTTACTATCAGGCGGCCCAAGTTACACAAACCCTGCTCAAGATGCGCGGTAATCTGGACATCAATGACCCTGATACTTTCCGAGCATATTACCACCGGCTCTACGACCTGAATAATCCCGCCAGCCAAAACGCCGACCTTACTCAGGCAATTCAGGAGCTCGATTTCCCGGAAATCGCCAACGCTTACCGTCTAATCGAACACAATGCGATTCAGGTGCTCGTGCCATGGATAGAACGCAAACAGGAATTTGGTGCGCTTCGTCTTGAAGCCGAACGGGAGGGTATTTATGCGGATTGGATACGCCGCGCCCAAGGACTTGCCGTCAGTGTCTATCGCACCAAGGACGGTCCACCCGCGTGGGCAATACCGGCGAAGTTGCGGCGCGGCGGTGTTTCGGACGAGTGGTTCATCCTCGAAGGGAATTTTTACAATGATACCCTTGGGCTCAATCCGCCCAAAGGGGAACAGATTTTCATTGCATAGGAGAACGCATGACAAACGGTACGCACACTTTGGAAGTCTGGGGCGATCTGGCTTGCTTCACCCGACCGGAAATGAAGGTCGAGCGCTTTTCCTATCCAGTCATCACACCCTCGGCCGCGCGCGGCATCTTCGACGCCATCTATTGGGATGGCAAGAAATAGATGCGGGGACAGGAATCCGTAATGCGACCGTACTTCCACTGGCAGATCACGCGTATTGAGGTGCTGGAAATGCCGCGCTATATCGCGCTGCGGCGGAACGAGGTGAAAGACAAGGCGCCTGCCGACCGCACTATCAAGGCATGGATGGACGGGCGTGAGCGCCCGGAGCCGATCTGGGCTGACGGAAACAAGGACGAACTTGGCACCGACCAAAAAGGACGAACGCAGCGCCAGACGATGGCATTGAAAAACGTCCGTTACCGCCTCACCGCCAGGATTGTCCCGAAGCCCGGCAACGATTGGGGCAAGCTTAATGCCTGCTTCCAGCGCCGGGCGCGCGCGGGAAAGTGCTTCCAGCAGCCATACTTCGGTTGCCGGGAGTTCCCTGCGTTCTTCGAATACATTGAAGACCCAAGCACCGCCCCTGCTACATCGGCACCTTTCGACCAGCATCTGGGCTTGATGCTTTACGACGTGTTCGATTTGCGGAAGGAAACGATGCGCGACAAAGACAAGCCCTTTATCTCAATCTTTGACGCCTGGGTCCGTAATGGTGTACTGGAGGTGCCACACTTTGAAAGCGAAACGGTGAAAAAGCCGGGGAGGGGATGACTATGTTGCACGCCTTGGTCGAATATGCAGAGCGACAATTGCCGGACTCGGAACCCGGCTTCAAAACCCGTGAGATACGCTGGGGAATTGAACTGGCGACCGACGGGCGATTTCTTAATGTCGTTCCGCTTGGCGACGGGAAGCGTGGGCAGGAACAGCCGCGCTGCCCGGATATGCACGGTATGAATGCGGGTGGCAAGTCTCATTTCCTCGTGGAAACGGCTCAGACCGTGACGCTGTTGTCTAAGGCTAACGAAGACCCGAAGAAATTTTCCAGCATTAAGGAGAAGCACAGATTCTTTCTTGACATGCTACGGAAGGCGTCCACTTCGATTCCAGTGCTGGTGCCGTTGGTCCGGGTGTTGGACGATGAATCGCAGCTCGACCGGATTCGTGCCACGTTGGCCGAGGACAAAGCCAAGCCCACTGATTGGGTTAGCTGGCGCGTAAATGGTGCTGATCCGTGCGGAGACGAAACCGTGCAGATGTGGTGGCGGGAATGGCGGCACAACGATCTGGGTAAATCGGAGGCCGAGGCCAATGGTCTAAAGGAGGTAGCCGATGGCGCGATGCGCTGTCTGCTTACGGGTGAGATAGTTCAGCCACTGCCTACCCACCCGAAGGTCACCGGATTGTCGGGAGTGGGTGGATTGAGTACCGGGGATGTCATGGTCGGTTTCGACAAAGCCGCGTTCGGTTCCTATGGGCTTGATCAATCGGCCAACGCCGCAATGGGAGCCGATGCCGCACAGAAGTATGTGGATGGTCTCAACGACCTTATCCGCAATCACTCCCGCAAGTTAGGTAGCTCACTGGTAGCTTATTGGTTCAAGAATCACGTTCCCTTTGATAATGATCCTCTTGCGTTCCTCTCTGGTTTCGAAAGCGAGGAGCAGACGGAGGCGGCGGCGCTGGGGGCGGTGAGACGTCTTCTGGATTCGATCCGCAGCGGAGAACGTGCCGATCTCGGTGAGAACCGCTTCTTCGCGCTCACTGTGTCGGGTGCGGCTGGTCGCGTCATGGTGCGTGACTGGATAGAAGGTCGTTTCGAGGACTTAGTGAGCAACATCATCGCCTGGTTTGCCGATTTGGCTGTTGTTTCACGATACGGGCAGGGTCAGGCTCCCGATCCAAAATTCATGGCAGTGTGCGGCGCGCTGGTGCGAGATTTGAAAGACCTGCCCGCCCCCGCTGCGGCCACGCTCTGGAGAGTAGCAGTGCAAAGGTTGCCCATACCGCAGTCGCTTATGGCGCAAGCGTTAGCACGCTTCCGGGTCGATCTTGTGGACAAAGATCAGCCGCCGTTCAACCACGCCCGCTTAGGACTAATCAAAGCATATTTCGTTCGACTCAAACCAGGAGGTGACCAAACCATGACTGCCTATCTCAATCCCGACCACCCAGCCGCGGCCTACCACTGCGGGCGGCTGCTGGCGGTACTCGCCAATCTCCAGCGCGCGGCACTGGGTGACGTCGGTGCCGGTGTGGTCCAGCGCTATTACGCCGCTGCCAGTCAGACGCCTGGTCTCATTCTGGGTCGTTTGACCGTTAATGCACGCAATCACCTCGGCAAGCTCGAAGGAGGGTTGGCCTATTGGTACGAGAATCAGATTGCCGATGTGATGGGCCACTTGCAGGACGCCGCGCCGCGCATCCTCGACCTAGAAGGCCAGGGCCTATTCGCTTTGGGCTACTACCAGCAGCTTGCGGCTCTCCGTGCCGGAACTAAGAACACCGCAAACAAATCCACTTCTGACCAGGGAGAGACGAAATGAACAGCATTCAGAACCGTTACGAGTTCCTCTACCTTTTCGATTGCGAAAACGGCAACCCTAACGGCGACCCGGATTCTGGCAACAGCCCGCGCATTGACCCGGAAGACATGCATGGACTGGTGTCTGATGTGGCCATCAAACGCCGAATACGCAACTACATTCAGACGGCCTTTGACAACACCACGCCTAATTCCATTTTTGTGGAGCATGCGACTAATCTGAACAAGCCAATTACTGCTGCCCATGTGGCAACTGGCGGCGCGCCGGAAGGCGGTGCGAATCGCTCTCAGGTTGGCAAAGCCCGCGACTGGATGTGCCAGCATTTTTTCGACGTGCGTACTTTTGGAGCAGTCATGTCCACCGGTCCGAATGCCGGCCAGGTCCGTGGCCCGGTTCAAGTTTCCTTTTCCCGCTCTATTGACCCCATCCTGCCGATGGATGCCTCAATCACCCGCATGGCAGTAGCGGAGAAAGTAAAGGACGCCAAAACCGTCGCGGATTACGAGAAGTGGGAGAGCGAGCAGGAAGAGGACAAACTCCGCACCATGGGGCGCAAGACCCTCATTCCCTACGGCCTCTATGCCTGCAAGGGCTTCGTCTCCGCCCATTTGGCCAAGGGCACCGGCTTCTCTGACGACGATCTGAACCACCTTTGGGACGCGCTCAAGACGATGTGGGACCATGATCGTTCAGCTTCCAAGGGCATGATGTCTTGCCGTGGACTGTATATCTTCAAGCACGTCGGCACTGACAGCGACGAAGTCCAGCGCGTCCGCCAAGCCATGCTCGGTTGTGCCCCGGCTCACCGGATGCTGGATTTCTCAACGCCCAAGCGCAGAATTGAAAACGCCATCATCGAGATCGGTCATCGTGAGGGTCTCGCCGGCTCGCCGCGATCTTTTTCCGATTACACGGTGAGGATACAGAAGGACCGGGTACCTTCAGGAGTGGATCTGATTGACTACCGCTGATCGTGGCGATACAAGATGACAACCTGATTCCGCTTTCCGCGCTCAACCAGTATACGTACTGCCCTCGGCGCTGTTATCTCATTCATGTCGAAGGAAAGTTTTCGGACAATGTGCACACGCTACGCGGGACACATGAGCACGAGCGGGTAGATCGGGAACGGCGCGAGGTTAGTGCTGACATGCGTGTGGAGTATGGGCTGCCCGTGTGGAGTCATCGGGTCGGACTCACCGGGAAGTGCGATGCCGTAGAGCATCATCCGAATGGCAGCGTCTACCCTGTCGAGTACAAGCACGGCAAGCGCAGGCGCTGGGTCAATGACGACATTCAACTCACGGCACAGGCTATGTGCCTGGAGGAAATGCTCGGCATCTTGGTACTCAAGGGCGCGATTTATCACCAGCAGTCCCGCCGACGCCGCGAAGTCGAGATTGACGATGCGCTGCGGCAGACTGTTGAGCTGGCGGCGCAGGAAATCCGAAAGCTTCTTGCCAGCGTCCAGTTGCCGCCCCCCGTGGACAATGTGCGGCGCTGTCCGGAGTGTTCGTTGCGCGAAATCTGTCAGCCGGAACTGGCGCGCGCCAGAAAGAGGCTGGTGGCGCTTCGAGCGAGCCTGTTCGAGCCCGAGGAAGAATAGCAGTGACCGTGTTGCTCAACACTCTTTATGCCACGACGCCGGAAGCTTACCTACGGCTCGAAGGCGAGACCGTTTGTGTGATGATTGAAAAGGCCAAGTGCTTGCAAGTTCCCTTGCACCACTTGGGCGCCATCGTCTGCTTCGGCGACGTGATGCTGAGCCCCGCTCTCCTGGGTCGCTGCATGAAAGAAGGTCGAAGCGTGGTGTGGCTGGGGCGCAGCGGGGGCTTTCAGGCACGCGTGGAAGGTCCGGTGAACGGCAACATTCTGCTGCGACAGGCCCAATACCGGGCGGCCGACGATCCCGCCAAGACGATCGAGTTGGCACGCTCCTTTCTCGCCGGCAAGCTGCGCAACAGCCGCAATGTGATGCTGCGCGGTGCTCGAGACAGCCAGAATGATGTCGAACGCGCTACTCTGGTCCACAATGCCCGTCTCGTGGCCGGGCATTTGCACAAGCTTCCCTATTCCCCAGACCTGGACAGCCTGCGCGGCGAAGAAGGCAACGCGGCCCGCGTCTATTTTCAGTCCTTGCAATACCTTATCCGCCAGCCCGTTCGCGGCGACTTCGCTTTCGACGTGCGCAGCCGCCGCCCGCCAACAGACGCCATGAACGCGATGCTGTCATTTCTCTATGCCGTGTTGCTGCACGACTGCTGCAGTGCGCTCGAAACAGTCGGGCTCGACCCGCAACTCGGGTTTTTACATGCCGTGCGCCCCGGGCGCGCGGCTCTGGCGCTCGACCTGCTGGAGGAATTCCGCTCTGTGGTTGCCGACCGGCTGGCGCTGACGCTGGTAAACCGTGGACAGATACAGGCGAACCATTTCGATAAACGTGAGGGCGGCGCCGTGTTGCTGAACGATGAGGGCCGCAAGACAGTGATTGCCGCCTACCAGGAGCGCAAGCAGGAGACGCTGACGCATTTCGTGCTGGATCGACAGATGCCGATCGGCTTGCTGCCGCACATTCAGGCGCGGCTGCTGGCGCGTTATTTGCGCGGGGAGGCGCCAGCCTACGTGCCTTATCTCCATCGCTGAGGGACCGATGCTGATTCTGGTTGCCTACGACGTATCTACCGAGACCTCCGCCGGTCGGCGGCGATTACGACGCGTGGCGAAAATTTGCCAGAGCTACGGGCAGCGGGTGCAGAAGTCGGTTTTCGAGTGCAAGGTGGATAATACCACGTACGAGATCCTCGAAAAACGCCTACGTGACGAAATTTCCTCCAGCGAGGATAACCTGAGGCTTTACCGGTTGAGTGAGCCGCTGGGAGAACATGTCAAAGAGTTCGGTCAATTTAAAACCGTGGACTTCGATGGTCCACTGGTGGTGTAGCGCGAACCTCAAGTG
>JAJZIF010000219.1 GCA_021810735.1 Acidobacteriota bacterium | reverse complement strand
CCGATCTATTCTCCACGCGGATAAACCCATCTTTGCCCGCCGGCGCATCCAGCAGAAATGACATATCCACCGGTGAGTGTTCACGCGCCGCCGCCGGATCATTCAGCGAAAACGGCTTCATGACCGAAGTTGCCTGACCGGAAACAGCACTGGCAGGCAGAAGTAATGACAGAGCAGCGACAGCAATATGGAGTCTCATGGATGTCCTTTCTACCAGAACCCGTGGAAGAGGGTTTCGTCGCAGCAGACTTCGCGCTTCCGGAATCCGCGCACAAATCCCGCTCACACTCTATGGGACCATCCCTGTTCCACGAATCCGACAAAAGTCGGATTCCAACGCTCTATCGGTTGTGTTCTGATGCTCTATCGCACACTGGCGTCTCCCATACACGCTCGAGTCCCCGTGTGCCTCGAAGCAGAATCTCCAGCAGCCAGAACCCGGTGAGCCAGCCGTCCGACAGACTCGATCTCGCATTCCCCCGCCGCACCGGCGACAAGGCGCCGCATCGCAATGTCTTTGATGGACCATCCCTCGCCGTCGTACAATCCACCCAAAATGCCGGCCTCATCCGAACCACTGCCACGACTCCAGGAATCTGCTTTCGAGCCGCTACGCTGAATTCACATGCCGCAGCGTGATCCACGACAACCCGCTCGCCTCTGGTGCGCCCGCTCGTGCGGCGCTCATCACAAATGTCTCCTGTCTTGTCTCGGCACATTGCTCCTTGTGCTCTTTTTTGTCTCCACCACATGGGCCGCCGCCAAGTCCCCGGCACAGTTCACTCGCAGCGTCTGGCACATCCAGAACGGCCTGCCCGAAGAAACGGTGCAGTCCCTGGCCCAAACCCCTGACGGCTACCTCTGGGTGGGTACCACTGGTGGCCTTTCCCGTTTTGACGGCTCGCGGTTCATCACCTACAGCCGCATGACTAATCCGGAACTCCCCGAAGACAGCGTCTTCTCTCTTCTCATCGCAAAAGACGGCACTCTCTGGCTCAGCACGGAAGGCGGCGGCCTTGTGCATTACGTGCATGGAGCCTTCCATGTTTATTCCACGAAGCAGGGCCTGACTGACAACTTTGTCCGTTGCGTGATGCAGGACAATACCGGCCGCCTCTGGATCGGCACCGACAACGGTCTCTTCCGCATGGTCCACGGCGTCATCCATCACATTGACACTTCTCAGGTCGCCCCCGGCCTCGCCGTACACGCCATCATTCAGGACCGTGAGCATCGCGTTTGGGTCGGCGGGTCACGTTTGCTGCGCTTCGACGGCAACAGCGTCCGCGAGTTCAAGCTGCCCGGCGCTTACAGCCAGAATCGCGTCAAATCCATTCTGCAAACCAGGGATGGCACCATCTGGGTGGGCACTGTCGGCGGCTTGCAGCGCCTGGTCGGCAACCACTTCGTACGCATCCCCGGAATCAACGGAACCGTGCGCACTTTGCGCCAGACCTCCAATGGCACCCTCTGGATCGGCACCATCGGTCACGGCCTCTACACCTGGAGCCACCATACCCTCCGGAAAATCAGCGTGCGCGGACTCCTGCCCAGCAACACCGTCCTCGACATCTTCGAAGACAACCATCATCAGATCTGGATCGGCACGCAGGATGGTCTCGTGCGCCTCAGCAGGACCCCCGTGCGCGTCATTCCCCTGCCCGGCGGCTCCGATCCCGATTACGAAACCGTCTCCTCTGACCCGGACGGCACCATCTGGGATGTCGCCACTCGCGTCTATGCCATCCGCAATGACCGCGCCCGGCCATACACCTTCCCCGGCATGCCGAAGGTCTCGGTCCGCAACGTCTTTCGTGACCGCGAGGGTACCTTGTGGATAGGCACCGATGGCAGCGGCGCCTATCACCTCACTTCGCACGGTATCGTGCACTACTCTGCACCCAAGACGCTGGTCAACAACTTTGTCCGCGTCTTTCTCCAGAGCCGCGACGGCTCCATGTGGATCGCCACCGATCAGGGGCTCAGTCACATCGTGCACGGCCACACCTACAACTACGGCATGCGCAATGGCCTTGCATATTTCAGCACCCGCGCGCTCATTCAGGATCGCAAGGGCAACATCTGGATCGGCACCGATCAGGGCCTCAGCTGCTGGAATGGCCATCGCTTCGTGCAGAACGCCGCAACCCGCCGCCTTGGCCGCGAAAAAATCTGGTCGATCCTGCAGGACCCCAATGGCGTCCTCTGGTTTGGCACGCGCGACTACGGCCTCTTCCGCTATCGCGACGGAAAGCTCACGCAGTTCACCACCAGGCAGGGGCTTGCCAGCAACAGCATCTATCAGATCCTCGCCGACCATCACGGCCGCTTCTGGATGAGCAGCCCCAACACCATCTCTTCCATCCCGCTCGCCGCGCTCGACAATGCTTCGCTCACGCCCGGCCTGCATCTGCCCGTCACCATCTACAACATGCCCTACGACGCCGACGGAGCGCAGCTTTACGGCGGGCGCCAGCCTTCCGGCTGCCTCGGCGCAGACGGCGGAGTCTGGTTTCCAAGCAACAAAGGCGCGGTCCACATCCTCTATCAACCCACCCCGCGCGAAAAAGCCCCAAGGCTGTTGCTCACCGATGTGGCCGTCGACGGCAACCAGATGGCACCCTCCCATTTCCACCTGCTTTCCGCCGACGCTTCGCGGCTTGAAATTGCCTTCGCTCCACTCTCGCTGCGATCGCAGGATGATATCCGCTTCCGCTATCGCCTTGTCCCTTTCGATCGCTCCTGGACCTACGCCGGCTCCAATCACGTCGCGACCTATACCAACCTTCCGCCCGGCCACTATCACTTTTACGTGGTCGACTTTCCGCTCAATAATCCCTCGTCCACTTCTGAGGCCGTCCTCTCATTCCGCAAGGAACCTCATTTCTACGCCACCTGGTGGTTCCTTACCATTGCCGTTCTGGCGCTTTGTCTTGCCAGCCTCCTCGCCTATCGCTGGCGCGTGCGCTCCCTGCAGTTGCGCTTCAAGGCCGTACTCAATGAGCGCAGCCGCCTCGCACGCGAAATGCACGACACCGTCATTCAGGGCTGCACCAGCATCTCAGCGCTCCTTGAGGCCATTTCCAGCCTGGAACGCGAAAATGAAAACCTCCGCGAAGAACTCCTCAATTTCGCCCGTACTCAGGTCCGCACCACCATCGATGAAGCCCGTGAAGCAGTCTGGAACCTCCGCCACGGCGACGAGCCCCGCCAGAATCTCTCCAACTCCGTCACCCTGCTGGCCGAACAAACCAGCAAGGAATTCGGTATCTCCATCGAATGTCAAAGTGAAGGCCAGCGCTTTCTCATCCCCACATCCATCGCCCACGAAATTCTCATGGTCATTCGCGAAGGTGTCTACAACGCCGCTTTGCACGGCAAACCCTCCCGTGTCTCCATCGAGCTCTGCTTCGGAAAAGACGACCTCAAGGGCAAAGTCAGCGATAACGGCGCCGGCTTTGAACTCGGAACCATGCCGGCTGACGGCAAACCCCACTACGGCATCGCGGGCATGCGCGAACGCATCGAGCGCCTCAACGGAAAAATCGAATGGACCAGCGCACCCGGCCAGGGAACCTCGGTTCGCTTTCGCCTGCGCCGCTCCTCGCTCTTTCCAGTCGGAGAAAAGGTAGGAATATGACGGATGCAGCAAATCTGAAAGTGCTCGTCGTCGATGATCATCCGATCATGCGCTACGGCGTCGTCGCCATCATCCAGGCCCGCGGTGATATGTCTGTCGTCGCCCAGTGCGGGACCGCCGACGAAGCCGTCAAATTATTCCACGAACACAGGCCAGACATCACTCTGATGGATCTGCGCCTCCCTGACCGCGGCGGCGTTGAGGCCATTCGCGAAATTCGCCGCTTCGCCCCGCAGGCGCGTTTCATCGTGCTCACTACCTATGAAGGCGATGAGGATATCCATCAGGCCCTCGAAGCCGGAGCGCGCGGCTATCTCATCAAAGGCATGCCTCACGAGGCCCTCATCGACGCACTGCGCAAGGTCCATGCTGGCGGACGATTCGTTCCACCTCCCGTAGCGCGCGCTCTTGCCTCGCGCCTCCCTGGCACCGAACTCAGTTCTCGCGAGCGCGAAGTCCTCTCCTTGCTCGTGCGTGGCAGAAGCAATCGCGAAATCGCCGAAGAACTGCGCATCAAAGAGGCCACCGTCAAATCCCACGTAAGCGTCATCCTCATGCGTCTCAATGTCACGGATCGCACGCAGGCCGTTATCGCCGCTCTGCAGCGCGGCCTGGCTCATCTCTAGGGCCTGTGAACTCTATTAGGGCAACAGGCCCTGCCATCGGCATCCGCTCCGACTTTTGTCGGATTCATCCCACCTATCGGATTGCATATAGTACGGAGGACGTTCTCACCGCTGGACGCGGTCCATCCAATAGGACCGCGTCCGCGTGAATCAGGTGCCGTCAGCCATACTCACCGCCGATGAGGTGCTCTCTGACTCTGTCTCTCCGTTTCCGCTGCTCCCTCGTCGCGCTCCTTCTCGCCGTCACCTCTGCTTCCGCATCGGCACAGAATATCGTGCCTATCAACGCCGCCACGCCCGCGCCCCCGCCCAGACCGGTGCAGGCGCAGCTCGGCACATCCAAAGCGGCAGACGGCCAGACGCTCACCGTTAATTCCCGCTATCTCGTCCTCAATGGCAAACCGTGGCTGCCGGTCATGGGCGAATTCCATTACTCCCGCGTCCCGGTCAGGGAATGGGAGCCGGAAATCCTCAAAATGAAAGCGGCCGGCGTACAGATCATCTCCACTTACGTCATCTGGATCCACCAGGAAGAAGTGCAAGGCCACTTTGACTGGTCAGGACGCCGCAACCTGCGCCATTTCGTCGAACTCTGCGCCAAAAACGGCATGTACGTCTATCCCCGCATCGGTCCATGGGCACACGCCGAAGCCCGCAACGGCGGCCTGCCCGACTGGGTCCTCAAGCGCAGCCCCGTTCGCACCAACAATCCCATCTATCTCGCTGAAGTTCGCACCTTCTATGACCAGATTGGCCGCCAGCTCAAAGGTTTGCTCTGGAAAGACAACGGCCCCGTCATCGGCGTGCAGATCGAAAACGAATATCACCAGTTCGGCCCCGGTTCCGGAGACGCCCACATTCGCGAGCTCAAAAGGCTTGCCCTTCAGGCCGGCATCGACGTACCGCTCTACACCGTCACCGGCTGGGACGGCGCCGCCATCCCGCTCGATCAGGTGTTGCCCGTCTACGGCGGCTATCCTGCGGCCCCATGGGATCGGCATCCCGGCACGCTCTCACCCCGTGACGTCTTCGCCTTCCGCTTCCATAACCGCGCCGCCGGAGCCATGTCTGCAAAAGGCGGTCACGGCCAGAACAGCGCCTCTGCCTATCGCGGCACGCCCTTCCTGACTGCGGAAATCGGAGGCGGCATCGAAGACACTTATTATCGCCGCCCCGTCATCCGCCCCGATGACATCGCCGCGCTCGCACCGGTCATGCTCGGCTCCGGAGCCAACCTCCTCGGCTATTACATGTTCCAGGGCGGCCGCAATCCGCGAGGCAAACTCACCACGCTCCAGGAATCCCAGCGCACCGGCTACCCCACCGACGTGCCCGTCCGTTCCTACGATTTCCAGGCGCCCCTCGGCGAATTCGGCCAGGAGCGCGCAACCTTTCGCCGCCTCAAGCTCGTCGACTATTTCCTCCATGATTACGGCTCCCTGCTCGCGCCCATGACTGTCGCTGCGCCGGTCGAGCAACCCACCAGCCCTGCCGACCTGTCCGTTGCTCGCGTCTCCGCGCGTGTCTCCGGCAACCGCGCCTTCCTCTTTTTCAACAACTATGTGCGCGGAGCCTCCATGCCGGCCCGCCCTGGATTTCAGATCCAGATCCACCTGCGGTCACAGAACCTGCAAATCCCCAATCGACCCATCACCTTGCCCTCCGGCGCTTATGGCATCTGGCCCGTCAATTTCAACCTCCACGGGCACAATCTCATCTACAGCACCGCGCAGCTCTTCAAGCACGCCCGCCTGCAAGGCAAGAACTTCTACTTCTTCTTTGCCATTCCCGGCATCACCCCTGAATTCGCCCTTGCCGCCTCCGAGCATCCGCGGTTTCCTGCCCGTCATGTCACCGGCACCCAACGCCACGGTGTTCTTTATCTCCGCTGCCACGCCGGCAATAGCCCTGTCGTCATCACGCTTCCCCACTCGCCCGTCCGCATCGTGTTGCTTTCGCGCTCTGCCGCCGAACAAATCTGGACGGTCGATGGCTCGCCCGACCTCGTTCGCACGCCCGACCAGTACTACTACGGCCACGCGACCCTGCACCTGCTCTCGAACGGCAATCCCGGCTTCCGCTTCGGCCTGCTCGGACCGGATATCCCTCCGTCGCTCACGCCGATCCACACATCCCCAGGCGATCTTTTCCGCAGCTATACGGAGCGCGTGAAATCAGCCCAGCCCAAACTGAGCGTCACATTCCTGCACTCCGCCCGCCCCCTCACACTGTCTGCCGCGCAGCAAATGCGGCCTGTGCCATTCGCCCCCACAGGCAAAGACTTTTCCCACGCCGCCGCCTGGACTATCCACGTCTCCTGGCCCTCCGATTCCGACC
>JAJZIF010000218.1 GCA_021810735.1 Acidobacteriota bacterium | reverse complement strand
CGCGGCGGCATGGAGATTCTGCGGGCGATTGAGGCGCAGGGTTACGACGTGCTGCGGACGCGACCCTCAATTCCGAAGGGACGGAAAGTGATGCTGATGCTGCATGCGCTGCGCACGAAGATGCTGGGAGGACGGCCTGCGTGACGCCTTCGCTCGGCGAAGCCTACCGAATCTGTCGTGAGATAGCGCGGCGCGAGGCCAAGAACTTTTACTATTCGTTTGTGGCTCTGCCGGAGCCGAAGCGAAATGCGATTTGCGCGGTGTACGCATTCATGCGGCACGCGGATGACCTCTCAGACGATGAGAGTGTTGGCCTGGATGCGCGGCGACAAAACCTGGAGACATGGCTGGAAGAATGGCATCGCGCGCAGGCGGGCGAGGCGACAGATGATCCCGTGTTTGTTGCCCTGCGGGATGCACAACAGCGGTTTGGAATTACGGGCGAGCTGCTGGATCAACTGGTGCAGGGTACGGCGATGGATCTGCACAAGGTCACGGGCGAGGTGGCGGCGGTAGCGGAGTTTGATACGTACGCGACCTTTGATGATTTGTACCGGTATTGCTACCTGGTGGCGTCGGTGGTGGGGCTGGTGTGCATTCGCATCTTTGGCTACAGCGATGCGCGGGCCGAGAAACTGGCCGAGGAAACGGGAATTGCATTCCAGCTGACGAATATTCTGCGCGATGTGCGCGAGGATGCGGAGCGCAAGCGGGTATATTTGCCGCTGGAGGATTTGCGGCAGCAGGGCGTGACACTGGAAGAGCTGGCGGTGCTGAAGGACGGCAGCCGGATGAGGGCTGCGCAGCGCGAACTGCTGGCGATGGAAGCGCAGCGAGCGGAGCGGTATTACGAGTCGGGTTTGGCGCTGTTGCCGTTGATTTCAGCCGATGCAAGGCCGGCGCTTTGGGTTTTGATTTCGATTTATCACCGGCTGCTGAAGAAGATTGAGGCGCAGCAGTATGATGTGTTCTCGCAAAGAGTGAGTGTTGCAACACCGGTGAAGCTAGGGATTCTTTTTCGCGGGCTTGTGGGCGTGTTGTGGAACCGGATGCGGGGCGCGGGCAAATGATGGCAGAGCCGAATTCCAGGCCGGTGGTGGTGGTTGGCGGCGGGCTTGCGGGCCTGGCGGCGGCGTGCGCACTGGCCGATGAGGGATACGGCGTAACCCTGCTGGAGCGGCGGCCATATGTTGGGGGGCGCGCTTCGTCGTATGAACATCCGGGCACGGGCGAAGTGATCGACAACTGCCAGCACGTGCTGATTGGACGCTGCACGAACCTGATTGATCTGTACCGTCGGCTGGGAGTGAACGATGCAATTCGCTGGTACCGGCAGTTTACGTTTGTCGAGCCGGGCGGTCGGCAGAGCGTGCTGCATTCGACGTGGCTGCCTGCGCCGATGCACAGCACGCCATCGTTTCTGACGGCGCATGCGTTTCCGTGGGCGGATAAGGCGGCGATTGCGCGGGGGCTGATGAAGTTTCTAGGTGGATTACCGCCTGATTCGGAGGAGAATTTTGCGCAATGGCTCCAGCGGCACGGGCAGACCAAGGGGGCGATGGAGCACTTCTGGAAGCCGGTGCTGGTGAGCGCGCTGAACGAGGATCCGGAGCGGATTTCTGTTCATTATGCGGCGAAGGTGTTTCGGGAGTCGTTCCTGCTGTCCGCAGAGGCCGGGCAGATGGGGATTCCGTCGATTCCGCTGAGCGAATTGTACGGGCATGCGGTGGATTACATTCGCAAGCGCGGCGGTGTCGTTCGGCTTCGGACCAGCGTGGAGGCGATGGAGTCCGGCGCGCATGGCGGATGGGTGGCGCGGAGCGGCGAAGAGAGATTTGCGGCGGATGCCGTGGTGCTGGCGCTGCCGTTTGAGGGGCTTTCGAAGCTCCTGCCGCAGATGCCGTCGGCGGCGGGCTTGGAGGGTTTGAAGGCGAAGCTGGAGGGGTTTGAGCACTCGCCGATCACGGGAATTCACCTTTGGTTTGACCGGCCGGTGACGGAGCTGGAGCATGCGGTATTGCTGGATTCGCCGATACAGTGGCTGTTCAATAAATCTGTGCTGCAGCCGGAGCATCGCGCGCACGGCGAGAATTACGTGGAACTGGTTGTGAGCGCGTCTCGGGCGCTGGTTTCGATGCCGAGGCAGGAGATTTTGGACCTGGCGACGGCGGAGCTGGCGCGGTTTTTCCCGGCGGTGCGGGAAGCGAAGCTGGTGAAGGCGGCAGTGGTGAAGGAAGTACGGGCGACGTATTCCGTGCGTCCGGGGCTGGACCAGTGCCGGCCCGCGACGACGGAGAGCCCGTGGCCGGGGATTATGCTTGCCGGCGACTGGACGGCGACGGGGTGGCCGGCAACGATGGAAGGGGCCGTGCGCAGCGGCTATCTCGCCGCGGAAGCCGTGACGGAGATGTTCGGGAGCAGGAAGCAGTTGCGCGTGGCTGAGTCGCCGCATGGCGGATTCATGCGGTTGATGCCTGCGTGATTGGCGACGTGGTTCCTGCTAGGGGTTGATCCAGTGCATGACCCAGGCGGCGACGATGACTGAGATCACGAACCAACCCCAGCAGTAGAGGCCGTAGCGAATCATCGCCTTGGGCGTGGAGCGCTGGGTAATTGCAAAGACGATCGACGCGAATGTAGCGAACATGAGCACCGCATTGAAATGGGAGAGTAACATCAGGATTTCCTCCCAATGCGGAGGTTGTGGGCATCCACGGCGGCGACGATGTTCAGCAGGCCTGCGACAACGGCGAACATGGTTCCGTAGTCGGCGCTGACGATGGAGACAACGGTGTTGCCGAAGCCAAGGATCTTGGCGACGATGAAGAGGCCACCAGCGCCCAGGTCGCCGAAGAAGGCCAGCATCTCGATAAGGTTGCGGGTGTTCGGCGCATAGAGGTGGCCGTTTGCAGCAAGCCCGATGGCGAACATGGCAGTGATGGAAACGAAGAGGATCAGACCCCGAATCCAGTGCCTGGTGAGGAAATGACCCGCTCCGGGAATGAGCCAGCCGAGGAGCAGTGCTCCATAGACGAAACCTTGCTGTTGTTCAGAAGTGGTTGCTTTCGCAGGCATCTCTACCGAATATACAGGATTTGGCGGCTCGAATTGGGAGCCGGGCTGGTTGGTGCGGTTGGGGGTATGAGCGGAGCGAAGCTGGTCAGATGCACAGGAGGTGGTCCTGGACGCGACCGGTGACGCGGGCGCTGCCGGGCGAGGTGATCATGTTGACCTCGCTGCGGACGCCGAAATTTGGCATATAGATGCCGGGTTCGACAGAAAAGCAGGTGTTGGGCAGCAGAAGGCGCTCGTCGTGGGTTTCAAGATTGTCGAGGTGCGCGCCGCTGCCGTGGAGGATATTGCTGATGTTGTGGCCGGTGCGGTGCGTGAAGTATTCGCCGTAGCCAGCGGCGTTGATGACAGCGCGGGCGCGGTCGTCGGCTTCCCATCCATGGATAGGGCGGCTGGCGGCAAAGGCTTCTTTGACGGCGTGGATGGCGGCATCGCGCGCGTCGCGAACGATGGAAAAAATCTTTTGTTCTTCGCTGGTGGGCTCGCGGCCGATGACTGCGGTCCAGGTGATGTCGTAGTAGCAGGAGGCGGGCTGATTGGTGCGGGCCCAGATGTCGATGAGGAGGAAGTCGCCGGTGCGGATAGGGCGGCTGGAGCCGGGCTTTGGCTCATAGTGGGAGTCGGAGCTGTTTTCGTTCACAGAGACATTGGGGCGGTTTTCCCAGGTGAGATTTTCGCGGCGCATGGCTTCTTCGAGCCAGAGGACCATGTCGTATTCGGTGAAATGTTCATTGGCGGCGGCGCGCCGGCCGATTTCCGCGAAGCCGGCGGCGAGGATGTTGTCGATGGCCTGTTGTGCGACGAAGTGGCTGCGGATCTGATCCTCGGTGAGCACGGCCTGGAATCGGCTGACGAGGTCGGCGGAACTGATGATTTCTTTGCCGAATTCACGGAGCAGTTCGATGGTACCGGCATCAACCATGGAGATGTACATGATGGTGTTGCGCGGCGAATATTGCATGGCGAGGCGGTGGTACGGGGCAAGCATGTCGCGGAGACCTACCTCGTGCGATTGCCATGAGGCGTAGGTGGCTTTGGAGCCGGGCAGGGAATCGAGGCGCGCGGATTCGATTTTGTGGACCAGCTTGCGCGGCTCGCCATGCGCGGGAATGAGATAGTACCAGCGGCGCGTGACGTGAGCGGCAGGAAGACCGAGGATGGCATAGGCCAGGGGGTCGCGCTGGTGATGGTCATAGAAGAGCCACGCATCGGCTCCGCTTTCGGCAATTGCGTTTTGAATCTGGTTCAGGTCCAAGGCGAGCGGCTCCTTCCCGTGAAGGGAAAGTCTATCGCAGTCGCGGGGAAACGCGCGGCTGGCGGTACACTCGCTTTCAAGGGGAAAGGTATGCGCCGGTGGTTGAGCCTTGCCGTGAAGTACGTGGTGGTGCTGGGGCTGGTTGTATATCTGCTGGACTGGATGGTGTTCGCGGTGCGGAGAGTGGATGGGCGTGGGACCGCGAAGGTCGTGGTCCAGGAGTACCTGGCGACGCCGCTGAAAGGCCAACGGGTGGAGTATGACTACATGGGGAAAAAGACCGTAACCTGCGCTGAGGCGCTATTTCCGCACGGAATTTACCCGGTGTGCTGGTGGGTGAGACGGCACAAGGACGAGTGGAAATGAGACGGTCAAAGACCGTATGATGCTCGACGTTGCGCGAGCTTGAGATGCCTGCGATGATGTGCCGTGAGCGAGGCGCGAAGGGCCGCAGCGGGCGAGTTGCCAGGTTTATGGAGCTGACGAGTTGATGGGGAGAATCCAAGGGAGCCGGAAGCTGGGATTGGTTTTGGTTCTCCTTGGGTGTGCGTTCTTTTGCCTCCGGGGCGTTCACAACGAACGCGTGGTATTTCACTCGTGCGATTTTCTGCCGGTGTACAGCGGAGCGCGGTGCATGCTTGCGGGGCTTGATCCTTACAACGGGAATGCATTGTTGCAGGCGGATTCGACGGCAGGTCCGGAGCAGGGGTGGTTCAGCGATACGCTTTCGTTTGAAGACCCGGTGTATCCGCCGACAACGTTATTTCTGATGACCCCTTTTGGCGCGATGCGCTGGCATGCGGCACACCTCGCCTGGCTGGCGTTTACCGGCCTGCTGTATTCGATTGCGGCGTGCCTGGTGTGGGAGCTGTGTGCGGATGATGCTCCAGTAGCGGCGGGTGTGCTGGTGGGGGCCTTTGCCGCGACCAGCACGTTTCTGCTGATGATCGCGAACCCGACCGGCGTGGCGCTGAGCCTGTGCGTGATTGGCGTGTGGTGCGTCTTGCGAAAGAGGTTTTTGACAGCAGGAGTGATTTGCTTTGCGCTTAGCCTGCTGTGGAAGCCGCAGATCGGCGGATTTCTCTGGCTGTATTTCCTGCTGATGGCGCCTTTTTACCGACGATTTGCGCTGAAGGTGCTGGCGGTGGCCGCGGCGATTTCACTTCCGGCGATCCTATGGGTTTCCCTGATGCCGGCTTCGCATCACTGGCTTGCTGAACTTCATACGGCGGTTGTTACCAGCATGGGCCCCGGTGGTACCGGCGATCCTGGAATTGGGAATCCGACGTCCTATGCCTATCTGAATCTGCAGGCCATCTTCAGCGTCATCTGGGACAATCCGCGGTTCTATGTGACGGTGAGTTACCTGATCGCGGCGCCGATGATCCTGCTGTGGATGCTGACGACGGCGAGGAGCGTGCCGTCGCGGCGGACGATTTACGTTGGCCTGGCTGCCGGAGCGTTTCTATCGCTATTGCCGGTCTATCACCGGTTCTATGACGGGCGCCTGTTGCTGCTGATGTTTCCGGCAGCGTTTCTGCTTTGGAAAGAGGGCGGCAGGCTGGGTCGGCTGGCATTGGGCTGCGTAACGGTGATGACGGCTGTGCTGCTCAATCCACTGCTGAATTATCTGCAATGGCATCGCAGCACCATTTATTCGGGGCCGCTGTGGCTGCGGCTCGCCGGGCGGCCGTATCCGTTTGTGACACTGGCGATTGCCGGAATTTTTTTGTGGATGTACGTGCAGGTGGTGCGAAAAAGCCGGGTGGATGTGGCGGGCGTTGTGCAATCGGATGGAAAAGCGTGAGCTGCTTCCGGGGCTTGTTCTCGACGGCCGGCGCGGAGAGAGTGAGTGTTCCGGTCGCAGGGATTACTTTTTCTCTTCGTGATATTCCTGCTCGGTATTGATTTGCCAGAGGGCCGACTTGTCGATGGCGCCGGCGATGATCTGATCGACGGCGGTCATGGCGGTGAGCATGGAGTGGTCCTGATTGTTGTACTTGTGCATGCCATTGCGGCCAACCAAAAAGAGATTCTGAAAGCGATTGAAGAAGCCGGTGATTTCGTCGAAGCGCTCGTAGGTTCCGAAGTAGGCAGGGTAGGTCTTGGGGACTCGCACGACGTGCCAGTCGCGGACCTCGGATGAGCGCAGGATGCCGATTTTTTCGACTTCGCTGATGGCGAGTTTGGCGAGCTCGTCGTTGGGCATGTTCCAGAGCGGGTCGGTGTCGTAGCAGAAGTATTCGAGGCCGATCCAGACCTTGGTGGGGTCGGCAACCATCCATGGGCTC
>JAJZIF010000217.1 GCA_021810735.1 Acidobacteriota bacterium | reverse complement strand
GCACGGCCTGACTGGCCGCGCCTTTCAGCAGATTGTCCAGGCACGCGACCACGACCAACCTTTTTCCGTCGCGGGCCAGCGCAAAGCCAAGATCGCAATAGCTGGTCCGGACACAATATTGAATCTCCGGCAGTCTTGAGCCAGACCATCGCACCATGGGGGAGTCTGCATAAAAGTTTCGATAGCATGCATCGATGACTTCCGGCGCCGTGGGTTCTTGCAAATTTACATAGATCGTCGAAAAAATCCCGCGCGGAATAGGCAACAGATGCGGCGTAAAAATGATATCTCCGGCTCTCAACCCGAGCTGCTCCAGCAACTCGCCGGTATGCCGGTGATTGAACAGTGAGTAGGCCGAGAGATTGTCCGCCGCATGCATGAAATGCGTTTTCGCAGTTGGCGTCTTGCCCGCCCCGGAAACTCCGGACTTGGAGTCGCAAACGATTCCGCGCCCCAAATCGATTCGTTTTTCCCGTATCAAAGGTGCCAACGCCAGAATGATGGAAGTTGCGTAGCAGCCTGGATTGGCAATCAATCGCGCCGACGCGATCTGCTCGCGATGCAACTCCGGCAATCCGTAGACAGCCTTCTTCTGGATTGCAAGCGCCGCGTCCGGATCCTGATCTTCCAGATTGTAAATTGCGCGATTGGTTTCCTGATCCAACCGCCATGCGCCGCTCAGATCGATGACGCGCATGCCATGCTGCAGCAGCCTCGGTACCCATGCGCGAGACTGCTCATGCGGCGTCGCCAGAAAGACCACATCCACATTCTGTTTGCCAAGCCTATCCCAGTGAAATGGTTCCACAGCGAGAATGCCCGCACCATTGTTGTCTGCAAGCTGAGGATGCAGGTCTGTCAATGGAATGGGCGTTCCTTTTTCCTCGTCCGGGCGTCCGAAAAAAATCGGCGCATGACCGTGAAGCAGCGGATGATGCAGCAGCAGGCGCGCCAACTCTGCACCGGCATAGCCACTGACGCCGAATACCGCGGTTTGGTAGGGTGAGGGCATTATGCTTCCAGTAAGGTCTCCAAGCGATGGCGCAAACTGCTGGCGTGCTTCTGATCCTGGCAAATAATCAGGACCGTATCGTCTCCAGCGATGGTGCCCAGCACTTCCGGGATGTATTCATGATCGAGCGCAGCGGCTACTGGTTGAGCACTGCCAACCGTTGTGCGCAACACAAGCTGATTTGTCGCCTGCCGAACCGCCAATCCAAAATTCGAAAATACATCGTTCAGCGAGGGCCGGTCATCTTCAGCCGCGCCGTTAGGCACGGCGTAACCGTTCGGGCCTTTATACAGCCGCAGGTCGTGAATGTCGCGGGAGAGCGTGGCCTGGGTCACATCGAATCCCCGCCGCACCAGCTTCCGGCGCAACTCGTCCTGGCTCAAGACCGGCCCTTCGCTCAACAAGGTGAGGATCGCGTTGTGACGTTCACTCTTCATGACAATTTCCGCAACCGACGCCGATTCATCCAGTGTATAACAATACAAACTTGTGCATAAATATGCAGCCGCGCACCATAATCAGTTGCGCAGGAGTTGACAGGGTCACTCCATATCAGAAAGAATTTTATGGATCGTGTAAGTTACTGAAAGGTTGGAGGCGCGGGTCGGGATCGAACCGACGCATAAAGGTTTTGCAGACCTCTCCCTTACCACTTGGGTACCGCGCCCGACAAGAAGGGTGAAACAAGAACTGCGGCTGCTGGCGTTGGGATGGCTGGCAGCGACACACCGCTGGAGCGGGAGACGGGGGTCGAACCCGCGACTTCGACCTTGGCAAGGTCGCGCTCTACCACTGAGCTACTCCCGCCCTTACTGGATTGAAGTATATCGACATGTAGCGTGGCGGGTCAACGCACGCGCAATCTGCTTCCCTGCCCGAATCCGTCAGAGGGCGATATCCGCGCGGCCATCGGCTTCCAGGGCCGCGTGGGTCTCGGCGTCCAAGAGTTCGCCGTCGCGCATGTGCAGAATGCGGTCGCCAATGGCAGCTGCCTCGGAATTGTGCGTAATCATCATCACGGTCTGCTTCAGTTCCCGATTGGAACGTCGCAGGACGGCCAGCACGGCGTCAGAATTCTTGGAATCGAGATTTCCAGTAGGCTCATCGGCCAGCACGATGGCTGGACGCGCGATGAGAGCGCGGGCAATCGCCACCCGCTGCTGTTCACCGCCGGAAAGCTCTGAAGGCCGATGATGCAAGCGATCGCGAACGCCCAGAAGCTCCGTGAGGTGATCGAAATATTCCTTGTCCACCTTCTTCTTGCCGGAGGCGATTTCGTGCGCCAACAGAATATTGTCCATGGCGCTCAACGTGGGCAGCAGGTTGAATTTCTGGAAGACGAAACCGATTTTATGTTTGCGCAGCCGGGTCCGTTCGGCATCGCTCAATGTAGCGAAATCGACGCCATCAATGAGGAGGCGGCCTGAGGATGGCTGGGTCAACCCGCCAATACTGTAAAACAGGGTGGACTTTCCGCTTCCAGAAGGTCCGACGATGCTGACAAACTCTCCCGGTGCCACTGAAAAGGAAACGGATCGGAGAGCATAGACATCGACTTTACCTGCGCGATATATCTTGCCGAGTTGCTCGGCGACAATGACGGGCTGCATTCTGTTCCATTGTACCGGTTGGACTGACCGGCGGTAACACTCCGCGGAATCCGAACTTCCGTTACGCAACCCCTTGTGCCGCAGCGGTATGGGCTTCGAGTGCAGGCGGGGACGCAATCATCTTCTTCGGACCACGCTTGCGGACCAGAAGAACCCGAACGCGCTCCAGCAATTCCTGCGGCGAGCAGGAGCCTTTGGGCAGAAAAGCGTCTGCGCGACTGGTCGGATCGAACTGCTTGATGCTGCCGCTCACCAACACCGCCGGTACCCACGGCGCAATTTCCTTCAGTTGCTGGATCAAATCATTGCCGTTGCAATGTGGCATGACCAGATCGCTAATCACCAGATCGACGCGGCCATGATCGTACAATTCGACTGCTTCTTCGGCATTCTTCGCTGTCAACACGCGATAACCACGGGTCTCCAAAACAAACTTGCGCACTGATAAAACCTGATCGTTGTCATCGACGCATAAGATTACTTTTTTTGGACGCATTCATTCTCCCTGCAAGCACAACACCGCGTTCCGTAATGGGAAGAAGGTGGTTCGGCCGCAGCCCGCTGCCAAAACGACACAGCACGTCTCAAGGGCGCCAAGACCACGCTCGCGAAAAGAACGAGACGCGGCCCTCCTGTTGCACCCGAAGCCGTTCAGCTGTCAGCAGCCGGACTGCGGAGAAACGGGAGAACAGACGCATCGTTGCCTGTCGCGCCAGCATCCAAACCCGACAGAACCATACTCTTGCAAGCTGCAAGTGAGTTGGCGGTTGTCGGCTTGGCCCGTCGCGTATGCGCCCGGCCTTCCGTTTCAGCTTAAGTTTTATGAATCAAAATAGGCGAAAGAGGCGCGTTGTTGTTTCCAGCAACGCTCGCCTAGAGTACGAATCGAAGAGCTTTGTGTAAACAGCGAATATTCGGTGAAATTCACTCCATTTCGAAGTAGACTTGCACCGGGTTCGTCTACTTGTTGCAAATACGCGGCGGGACATCGACGAGTCCTGTTGAAAGCATGTGAATCGCATTCGGAAAAGCAGCCTGTATGCACTGCAAACGGGGCGGCTGATTCCACCAACTGTGCGTTAAAGAAATCGCGTCCGTTGCACGCGCCCGCGTCCTAGCCAGAGACCTTCCCATTGCACGGAGTTTCGTATGAATCAGTCAACCAATCCGCCTTCGACAATCAGCCGGAAAAGTCCGCTGCTCGCCGCGCTGCTGTCCGCCGCCCTATGTGGTCTGGGGCAGATCTACAACGGACGAGTTCTGCGGGGAATCATTCTGTTTGTCCTGATGTCGATTGTATGGGGGGTCGGCGGCTTCTTCGGCGCGCTCACCTTCGGACTGGGAATGGTTCCCTTCGCGATTGTGGCGGGCGTGCTTTGGATCTTTGGCGTGGTCGACGCCTACGCGGGAAGCGGCAGTTTCCATCGGACATGAATCAGGAATTGTTCCCGGAATGCAACCAAAACCTCAAATTTTTTCCACCACCACTGCGGTGCCATAGGCCAGCACTTCTGTCACTCCCTGCTGAATGTCGTTGGCGTCGTAGCGGGCGCAGACGATGGCGTTGGCGCCATGCTGCACCGCGTGCTGCATCATCAATTCGAACGCATCCTCGCGGGTTTTCTCGCACAGATTGGAATACAGCGATATGTTGCCGCCAGCCAGCGTCTGCAAGCCGGCGCCGATGGTTCCAAAGATCGAGCGCGAACGCACTACGATGCCGCGCACCACGCCACAGTTCCGCACGATACGGAAGCCAGGTAACTCCAGGGCCGTTGTGACCATACTTGGATCGAGCACAGGATTTATGGGCATAACCATCCTCGAAAGAACATTTATGCGGAGTGTACGACGAAACGAAACCAGATAGCCGCAGAAAATCGCCTGGCAGATTCGCGGTTCTTGCGACCGGAGTGCCATACTGGAAGCTGCCACAGGAGGGCACGGCATGGAAGAACGCGATTTTTATAACGAAAAACCCGAGCAGCGCCCCCACACACTCACCTGCCCACATTGTCGGCAGGCTGCGGAGTATCAGCTCAATTGGCTGGTGCGGCGCAAGAAGAACAGCCTGCCGCCGCGCGCCGATGAACGTGATCGCGCCCGCTTCGCCAAGGCACAGTCCTACATGGTGCTGCGCGAGGACCAGGTGGCGTGCCAGAACATTCGCTGCCGGAAGCGGTTTGAGTTGGCGGGCATCAAGTCGGTCGCGTTCTTAGATTCCTAGCCTGGACACTATGAGCAGCGAACAGAACCGTAACAACGAAGCTCCCAAAGAGCGTGATCCGCGGGTGTATTTCGCCGCGGAGCGAACATTTCTAGCGTGGATTCGCACCGGCCTGGCGCTGATGGGCTTTGGCTTTGTGGTGGCCCGCTTTGGATTGTTTCTGCGCGAGCTGAGCATGAGAAACTCTCCGCCCTCTCAAGTGTCGAGTCACGCTACCAGCCCTTCGCTTTGGCTGGGCACGGGCCTGGTCGTGGTTGGGGTGATTGTGAACGTCAGTGCAGCTCTGACGCACATTCGCGAAGTGAGAGAATTGCGAACTGGCACCTGGGCCGTGGGGCGCCCGTCCAAGACCGCAGTCACGCTGGCGCTCCTGCTGAGCGCTGCCGGTATTGGGTTGGCGGTGTATTTGATCTGGGTGCGATGACGGGAGCTTCGCGCAACGCGCCTCTTGAGACTCCTATGAAGTCCCACATCCATCCAAAAGAAAATCCCGCAGCTCTGACTCGCTCACAACTTCTGCGCGAACTGGGGGCATTGGCCGATCCGGCAAAAGCTGCCGCCGTTGCGAAGTATTTCAAAACGGGACCAGGCGAATATGGGGAAGGCGACAAATTTCTTGGCATTGCCGTACCACTGCAGCGAAAAGTGGCGCTTCGATATCAGACTCTTGCCTTGCGCGATCTTGCGCTCCTGCTGGCTTCCCCCACGCACGAACATCGATTTGCCGGTCTGGAAATCTTAGTCGCCCAATATGAGCGCGCTGCGGACGCGGATCGCAAGACAATCGTCGAATTTTATTTGCAGCATACGCGGAATATCAACAACTGGGACCTGGTGGATACGTCGGCCCCGTACATTCTTGGCGAGCATCTGAAGACGCAGCCGCGGCGCTTGCTGGTTACGCTCGCAAGATCGCGGTCGGTGTGGGAGCGTCGCATTGCCATTATCTCGACGCTGACCCTGATCCGGAATGGTGAAACCGCAGACACATTGCGAGTTGCAAAGATCCTGCTCTCCGACCCGCACGATCTGATCCAGAAAGCCGTTGGATGGGCGTTACGTGAAGCTGGCAAAGTGTCGCAGGCCGCGCTGCTTGAATTTCTATCGCAGCATTACGCCTCTCTATCGAGAACTACTTTGCGATATGCGATTGAGCGCTTCCCGCCGCAGCAACGGAAACGAATCCTCGCCGGAAAATTCTAATCGCGCTGACTGATATCCTTGAACAAGACCGCCGAGACTCACTCTACAGATCAAGGATGTACCGCACGCTTGCCCCCAATTCTGAATGGACAATCTCTCCACAAGGCGTACGGAGCCACGCCGCTGTTCGACAACATCGCCTTTACTGTTTCTGAAGGCGACCAGATTGGCGTCGTCGGGCCGAATGGTTCCGGCAAATCCACGCTGCTGGAAATTCTTGCGGGAAACATCGAGCCAGACGCGGGCGAAGTCTCGCGGCGTAAGCTGGCGCGTGTCGGATACATCGCGCAGAATTCAGAATTTGGCGACGAGGATACGATCCGCTCGGTGTTGGAGCGGGCGTTGAGCGGCATCCATGCGCCCCAGGCGGAACGAGAGGCGCGGCTTCAGGAAACCCTGGGGCGCGCAGGTTTCGAAGACTTCGAGGTGAGGGCAGCGACACTTTCCGGAGGATGGCGCAAACGGCTCGCGATTGCCGAGGCCCTGGTCCAGCAGCCCGATGTCCTTTTGCTCGACGAGCCAACGAACCACCTGGATCTCGCCGGGATCGAATGGCTGGAGAAGCTA
>JAJZIF010000216.1 GCA_021810735.1 Acidobacteriota bacterium | reverse complement strand
GATTCGCCCTCCACAGATCGGGGGTCGCAACGCAGGATTTGCGCCAATGCCCTGCTCCCGGGACATCTCAACGTAGACGTAAAAAACTCAGAGTCCCTATGGGACTGCCACAGTCTCCCCATGAGTTTTCTCTCAAGTGGGTGTATCGACAAAATCGCCGGAAACACGAGCAGCTCATACAAAATGGACTCCTGGAGATCGGCCTTGGAAATTCGCCTCTGAAACAGCACTGGGATTTCCGCATCACTTCGCAATCCTGATTTAAGGATTCGGAAGAGTCTAAAGCCTGCGATACACCAATACTGGCCGCGTTTTTGCGTGACCTTGAGCAGTTGATGATGTGCAAGTCCGAGCAAACCCTCGTCGCTGAATTGCCCCGACGGCGGCTGAGAAAAACACACTCCGAGTTCCTTACGCAGGTTCGTCACAAGCTCATGCTCCCCGGCGATCTGCTCCAAACGGATCGTATTCAATGAATAGTTACTTTTCATGGTTCGAAAAATCCGGTTCTGACAGTCAGGCAGGCAACACCCTACGCCCCTGTTCCTCTCAATTAAGCCCGGATGTCGCGGGAGGGCGAATCTTCCACAACCCCACAGAGTTATGAACTTGAGTACGGGGCAACGCGAATGGAATCAATACGGACGACGCACAGATCCATGTGACTCCCCCAATTTCGCTCCCTCCCAGGACTCATCTGCATCCTCCTTCCCTCTTGGTCGAATCCGTCATACATCACAAATTTGACATAGTGGCCACTATGTGTCAAGATTGACGCATGATGAGCGAGGATCGGCACAATCCGCGGAACTTTCATACATTGGAGTACTACCTCCTCGCGCTACTGGCGAAGACGGATCTCCGATCGCTCTACGACTTCCATCAGAAAGCTTTCGTCGAACCAGGCAGTATTCGTATCTCCCTGGAGCGACTGGAGGCGAATGGCTTCATCACACGAGCGGAATCCTCGTATCGAAATCGGCGGGAGTTCTCCATCACAAATGCAGGACGCCAGTTCCTGGAAGAAAACTGGCAGAAATGCCTACGTCCCTATCCCTACGCGGATGCCATAATTCGGGCCGCCATCGTAGCTCTCTTCATGAACCACCCACTCCGTGCAGCAACCTACTTAGAAGGTCAACAGCGGCTGGCTGAAACGAATGCCGACCGCGCTCAACGCAATCTGGAGGTGCTCCGGCAGTCAAGTCAGAGCCCAAAACCGCTGATTTCGTACCGATTTATGCGCGCCAAGCTGGTAAGCGAAAGACGAACTGTGGAGGAATCTGTCCTTCGCGATGCATGCGCATTTATTAGGAGCCGGTACGAACAGAGAATTATGGAGGAATGGAACGAAATTGAGTCTAAAGGTGGCAATTGAAAGCCAAATCCCCCCTGAAGACTTCAGAAGGTTGCATATGCTGAAGGATCTTGGAGCTTATCGCTAATGGCCAAAAGCAACTTAATCCCCCTGACATCTGGAATTTCGGGCTACAAACCAGCCCAATCAATAGCTCAATCCGAGACTTCTCTGGCCTCTATTGAGCCCTTCGCATCAGCGGAGATCGCTGCAGACTTTGCCTGCCTCTCGCGTCGGCAACTCATCGACCTAGCTAGAGAAGATCTTGTTCGTGGCTACCCGGTCGGCCGAAAGAGGAAACGGTGGCGCTTCCGTCTCAGCGAAGTGGCTGAAGACATCGCCGCACTGAAATTAAAATCGGGTCAGCAGCCCCTGTGAGCCAAAGGAGATAATCCAATGGCCAAACGACAAACAGGATGGCTTCGCAAACGTGAGCGTGCAAACGGAATGACCTGGCTCTGGTGTTACCAACGACTACGGCCGAGTGATGGCGCAATGGTGGAAAACAGCGTCACCCTCGGCCTAGTTGAGGAAATCGGGGACGACGAAACAAGCGCGTGGCTCAAAGTTGGCGAACTCAGCCTGATTGATAAGCACATCGCAAACCCTTTCCCCCTGAAACCAACGTTTGGCGAACTCTGCCAGACCTACGTCCGCGACGGCCTTCCTTTCCGGAAAAAAGATGGACGCCGCAAAGCAAAAGGAACCATAGAAACCTACACATATCACATCAACAACCACATATTGCCGCGATGGAAGGACACGATCGCGGAACAGATCAAACCTCTGGCCATTCGAAATTGGCTGGTCGAATTGCATGACGGAGATGACTACACCTGGGAAACTTGTTCGAAGATTCGGGGTATCATGTCCCTGATCTTTACCTTCGTCGACCACAATGAGCTGTATACGATTCGGAACCCTCTTGAGAAGGTCACCATACCCGCCAGCGAGGAAGAACATGACGAAGTGAGTGTTCTGAAACCCACTCAGGTGGTGAAACTGTTGCGTCATCTACCGCTGAACGTGGGCATCGCGGTTCTTCTGGTAGCAGCCACCGGCCTCCGAGTCTCAGAACTCCTCGGGCTCAAATGGAAACACATTGACTGGAAAAATCAGCGCATTCAGATTGAGCAGACGTTTCGCCGCGGAGAAGTCCAGAAGCGTACGAAGACGAAGGCCAGTCGAGCCCCAGTTCCGATGTGCTCTGAGCTTTCTGCTGTGCTGAGTGGATGGAGGATGGAGAGCAACTATGCGGAATCAGAAGACTTCATCTTTGCTTCCTCCCGGCGCTTGGGTAGACAACCACTCTGGGGCCAGACGATAAATGCCAAATACCTCAAACCTGCAGCGATCAAATTAGGCTTGATCTCTGCAGGAGAGCGATTTGGATGGCATCGTTTCCGCCACAGCCTTGCCAGTTGGACCGACGAAGCAACGCAGGACATCACTGCTGCTCAAGGCCTGCTGCGACACAGCAAACCTCAGATGACGACCCGGTACGTCCATGGGAGGCTGGCGAGAGGCACAAAAGCACAACAGCAGTACATGAAAGAACTGTACGAGTCGATCGGAATCATCGATCCCAATATCAATGGAGGACTTCGGGCCCTGTTTCGGGTTGAATCAGTGCCTATTTCAAATGAACTGGAAGCGTAACCTATTGCACTACAAACACATATGGATGGTGGGCGCAGCAGGATTCGAACCTACGACTTCCACCGTGTGAAGGTGGCACTCTACCGCTGAGTTATGCGCCCTGGCGAGAACCGGACAGACCGTCCGGCCATCGTTAGATTAGCATCCACATCCCTGCTTGCCAATCTTTCCCGCCTGTAAAATCAAAAGGCCGGTCGCATGGCTCAAGGGGACTTCCATTCCGATCAAGACACCCCCCAGCGGGATTCCCGCCGGAACCGCGCCTCGCGAAATCCTCAGCCCCGGAAAGACGAATCCGGCGCGCTGAATCCGGACGACGCCCCCACTCAGCCCCTCCCAAACCCAGAAAGCGAGCAGAATTCCGCCGATTCCGCGCCAAATGAGCATGAAATCGATGCCAATTTGCCGCAACTCCCGGAACCCGGCCGTGTCGAAGAGAGTATGGCGACTCTTGCGCTCGATCCCGCAACGCTCAAAAGCGTTAAGTCCGCCAACCCAACCGTAGCTCACGCCGGGCAGCTCGATAACGACTCGGCCATCATGCTCCGTGTGCGGGCTGGCGACGATGCCGCCTTCAACCTGCTCGTCGAAAAGTATCACCGGCCCATGACTCACTTCATGTACCGGATGACGCACAACCAGGCCGTGGCCGAAGAACTCGCGCAGGAAGTCTTCCTCCGCGTCTATCGTTCGCGGGAAACCTACCGTGCCGAGGCGCGCTTCTCCACCTGGCTTTACCGCATCGCCACCAACCTCGGCGTCAATTACGCCCGCGACACCCGCCATGAACGCACCGCGCACACCGTCTATCTCGACGAGCAGGATCAGGAAACCGGCACCACCCCCGACGTGGCCGACAGCCAACCAAGCGTCGAGCAGGATCTCGTCCGCCAGGAACGGATGAAAGCCATTCGCCAACACGTAATGGCCCTGCCCGAGCGCCAGCGCAACGCCGTGCTCATGCATAAATATCAAGGGCTGGACTACCGCCAGATTGGCGAAGTGCTCAACCTGAGCGAGTCCGCCACCAAATCGCTGCTCTTCCGCGCCTATCAAACCCTGCGGGAGCGGCTCAAGGAATTTGTCGAAGAAAATTGAGGAATGCCATGACTTGCCGAAACATGAAATCCAATCTTGAGGAGATGCTGCTGGCGCCCGATAAGGCGTCACAGGCCGCCCGCGAACACCTCGCCGCCTGCCCGGGCTGCCGCCGGGAGCTGGCCGAAATGCAGGCCACCCTTGCGCTGCTCGACGAGTGGCATGCGCCCCAGGTCAACCCATACTTCTCCGTCCGCATGCAGGCACTTCTCCGCGAAGAGCAGGCCAGCGGCCGCGCCGGCTGGCTCGAACGCCTCCGCATGCGCATGCTGCTCGGCAATCGCTCGCCCCGCCCCGTGGCCGCCGTCGCGCTGGCGATCCTGCTGCTCATTGGCGGAGGCACCTACGCCGGCATCGCCACTCTGACCAGCCGGCAGGCAGTTGTCATCCCCAAATCGGCCACGCTCCGCGATCTCCAGTCTCTCGATCAGAATGCCGAAGTCTTCCAGCAGATGAACGCCATCGACCAGTACGATGGCGGCGCCAACGCAGCCAACGCTGGAAGTATGTAACAGGTAAAAACGGCACCAGCCGGCAAGCTCCGCAGAGAGGCTGCCGCTCAATGAAAACTCACTCAGCCTGGTTCTTTTGGAGATGCAACGACATGAAAGGATGCGCAAGAGCCTGTTTCATCCACACGGCGGCGCCTCGAGCGGTGCGCAGGAAACCCGGCAACGACCCGGGTTTATCAAGCCCTCCCGCGTATCCCACGCCCATGGATGAAACCCGCTCCATCCCCCACCCAGCGCGCCGCGGCTGCGCTCGCATGGCACTCCGGATAGCCGCCGTTGCCGTGCTGCTCGCGCTCTCATCGCCTGCGCACGCGCACCCCTGGGGCCGGCATGGCGGACCCGGCGGACTGCATCCCGCCATGGGAGCACATGGCCCCCGGATGGGCGGCGGATTTCAGCATCACGAAAATTTTCCGCGTGGCCCGCAACGCGGTCCTTACATGCGGCCGCAAATGAATCCCGCCCATGAGCATCTGCCGGAGTGGTACCGCACGCACCAGAACATGTCCTTCCAGCAGCAGGAGCGCGCACTCCGCCAACAGCCCGGCTTCAACCGCCTGAGCCCCGCGCAACGCCAGCGCGTCCTCAATCGCCTTCGCTACCTCGACTCGCAACCGCCCGCCGTCCGCCAGCGCATGATGGCCTGGCAGGAGGCCTTCGAGCGCCTTTCACCCGAGCGCAGGCAGGAAGTCCGCGCCGCGGCTCAGGCATTCCAGCGCATGCCCCCTGCCCGCAAACGGCAGCTCCGCAGCGCCTTTCACACCTTGCGCGCCTTGCCGCCCAACGAGCGCACGACCATCCTCAACTCGGCTCGCTTCCGTGCTGAATACTCTCCGCGCGAGCGCCACATCCTCGGCAGCTTGCTGTCGGTCCAGCCATGGCAGGCGCCGCAGCCGCCACCCCCGCCGCAGCCGCCGCGGCACTGACCCCATCGCGCATCTCCGCGCTCAAGACCATGCCGAAGCAAGCCGGCTCACCACCTGCCCATCATCGCCTCAGTTCGCCTTCGCCTTGCGCGCCACTGACAGCTCCAGCCCGGCCACCACTTCCCTGCCCGGCATCTGCACGCCTTCAATCTCCTGGTAGCCCGTGTTCGTGATGTTGCTCAGCCGCACATAAGGCCGCAGCCGTCCATCCTCTTTCGCAAAGGCCATGCCCCATACCGCATAAGGACTCTGCTCGTACCGCTCCGTCACGCCAATGCGCGTCTCCATCATGTATCCGGCCCTCCACACATGCGTACCCACCAGACTCGCATTGTTCACCGGATAGTTGAAGACGTACCGCGACTGCAACCCATGCAGCGCGCTCTGCGCACCGGTCAGCAGCGTCCATGAAGCCTTGATGTCGTTCGCCTCATCCGCGCGCCACTCTGCCGAATTCTCCCATCCCGTGAACTGGAAGTTGCTCAGGTTGGTCGCCTGCCACTTCTCATTCGCGTTGGCGCGCACGTAGTCAATCGCATGATGCTGCAGCGAGGTGAACACCGTCGACTCAAAGAAAAACTTCGCGCTTGCAAACCAGTCCACGCCACCTTCAAAATTCCATGCGGACTCAGGCTGCAGGTTCGCATTCCCCAGTGTTGTCGGGTCGCTGTAGTAAAGATCCAGGTACGTCGGCAGTCGAAATCCGTACCCCGCCGCGGCGCGCAGCTTGATGCGCGGCCTCACAAAGTACCCGCCTTCGAGCATCGGGCTGGTCACGTCGTACCCGCCGCTGATGATCTCCTGCCGCAGCCCCGCGCTCACGCTTGCCTTGCGCGTGCGCCATGTCCCATCCAGGTAGCCCGCGCCCCAGTTGCGCGCATGAATGCCGAGATTGTTGCTGTGGATCCCGTCGCCGTCGCCCTCAAGCCCGTAGTAGAGCTTCAGATTCGCGCCAACCGCGTCATGGCGCCGCAGCGTCGCTTCCCAGCTTGTATCGATGTGGTTGTTCTCATAAATCGCCGGATCGTTCCGGAAGAGAACATATTCATCCGTGTGGCGACGATAACCAAACGCCGCCTGCATT
>JAJZIF010000215.1 GCA_021810735.1 Acidobacteriota bacterium | reverse complement strand
TCTACGCGGCACCGCGTACATAGATTCCATCTGGGCGTTCCAGCTATCGATACGGTCGGCGAGATCGACAGCCAGAATTCCGATGTTGATGGATTCGACGATGTTTTCATTGAATTCTTTGAGCTGCTCATACTCCGCGATTTTTTCTTCGAGCTTCGCGTATAAGCGCGCGTTCTGGATGGCAATGCCGACATAGCTGGCGAGCGTTTCCAGCAGTTCCACATCCTCGCTCGAAAGGAAGTCTCCATTGGTAGTGCGGCCCAGTCCCAACACGGCAATGGTGCGCTGCTGCACTCGGCAGGGCAGATAATAGTTCAGATCGAGCAGTTGGACAGCACGTTGCTGGCTTTCGGTCAGGTGGGGCGCATTCTGCGTGCTTTCCAGGAAGATGTGCGTCCCGTCCTCCCGGCCATCGAAGCGGAGAAACCCGGTATCAAGACTTTCGGCATGGTTCAGCGCCGGAGATGGAATGCCATGGCTGGCCGCCAGCCGGAAGCGTGTATGGCGGGCGTCTTGTTCCTCGTCGAGAAATACGCCGATCCTGGCTACTTGCAGAATGCGGGGCAGTCGGTCTACCAGGGCGTTCAGCAACGCGCGCAGATCGGTTTGCGTGTTGAGGCTCCGGGCAAATTCGACCAGCGTGGCGCGAGAATCGAGTCGTTTGCGATCGAAGACGCGGTCCACGCGGTCCTGGATGGCGCGCTTAATGGGATCGAAAACCAGCGCGGCGATGATGATCGCTGTGGCCAGTCCCCATCCGCCCGCAGCCGGGAGGCGGGTGTGAACCACCTCGCCAGCGAATGCGACCGCGCCAAAATAGATGGCGACCAGCGTGCCGGTTGCCAGCGTATACGTCACACCGCGCTTGAAGATCAGGTCCACATCCATCAAGCGATAGCGCACAATCGCATAACTGAATGTCAGGGGAAGGAAAACCAGGCACATTACGCCGATCTGGCCAAGCAACGTCGGCGCGGATGGTCCGGCAAGGAGATAGGGAATTGCATACAACAGCGTGAACGGCGTGACCGCAAGTAAAGTGCCGCGGTTCAGCCATTTCAGTTGCTGGCGCGTGAGTGGATTGTCCGCCCTGCGATAGTTGAGGAAGAACACCAACGCGGCGGCTACGTAGTACACCGTTATGTAGCCGATTGCAACCTGGTTCAGCCGGTGATACAGCAGATCCGTGGCAGACCAGAGCCGAATGGCCGTGACGAACAGGCCAACTAGGGCAATTCCCGGCAGATAGAGCAGCCAAGCCATGCGACGGCGACGCATGGTCGGGTTATGTTCTGGAAATGTGAAAGCAAAGTGCAGGAAAAGTGCGGGCTGGGCGGCGCTTGCCGCTATATTACCCCAGAAAATGACCCAATCGAACAGATTTAGCTTTCCGGTGTAATGAAAGGCATAGAGAACGAAGGATGTCAGGCAGAAGATATAAAAATGGACGGAGCGTGGCGCCGTCCAGCGGCGAAACAGGATGTACAGGCCGATCAACAGGTATACCAGCGCGATCAAGCGCAGACCGTAATTGATGTTGCGGTCCTTCGGAACCAAGATCACCGGAATTTCCAGTCGAATCCCGAGCCGGGTTACGGAGTAGGTGGCCTTGCTATAAATTCCTGTAGCGGATAGTTGGCGTTCCAGCGATGCGATGCTCGGGGTTGGATGGTTGTTGACCCCAGTCAATAAATCCCCCGCTTCAATGCCAGCGCGCTCGCCCGGTCCAAAAGGCAATACTTTCTGCGCGATGAGTCCGCCGGGGGCCTCAGCCCACCAAACAAGATCAGTCGGAGTCTGAAAGTCGGACTCGTGGCTGTAATTGATGGACGCCAGGATGACAGCGGCGACTGTCAGCACTGCCAGCACAACGGCTGCGATGCGAAATGGGATGTTCCGGGGCATTTCGGAGCCTATCTTTCCGTCTCAGAGCGCCGGGTCCAATTGTGCGTTGTTCTGATGCGGTCTTAATTCCTGGTGCAACTTGCGTGCCAGATCGCGGGTACATTCCAACGGAATCCATCTCGTGCGAATACCAGCCATTCGGGTGAATTGGGAATATTTGCGATTCAAACTCTAGACTGCCATGTGCTGTTGCGTGCAGGCGTTTCTGTGGAATCGCAGCGTGCAGCAGTCCTTTCCGATGCTTCGGGTGGGTGCACTCCTCAGCGGTTGCTCCGAGAACCCGTTACTGCGTTGCTGAATCTGTATCCACAATTCTAAATCGAAATATATGATTTATGGAATTCTGGAGACAACTATTGCATCTTCAGGGTCTTGCGGGGTCTACCGGGTGAGCAGTATGCGCAGATCGCGCAGATTGTTTCCCGAAGGCCCGATCACAATCGCCGCATTTCGGTCCAGCAGAAACGGATACGCGTTGAAGCTTTTAAGAACCTGGCAGGCTGTGCCTATATCTCCGCGCGGGAGAATCCCTCGATCCAGGACTGCGCCTGCCGCAGGGCTATTTCCATCGATTCCGTCCGACCCGGCGGAGAGAATGGCGATCGGGGCATCTTCAGAAGTGAGCAAGGTGGCGGCATACAGGGCGAATTGCTGGTTCCTTCCGCCGACTCCTATCGCGCCATGGCAGCCGCTCTCCGCTGGCAGGCCAACGCTCAGCTCGCCCGTTGATATCAGGCACAGATTGGATTGTCGATTGCGCAAAGTCCGCAACCTGTCGAGCAGATAATGTGCGGCGGCCTTGTACTCCCATTCGTCGCATGTATTGTCAATGATCGGGGTCAAGCCCAGCGCCTGGGCATATCGCGCCGCAGACTCGGCGAGAGATTGTGCGTTGAGTAGAACTGTGGCTTGCGCGTGGAATTCCGCAGGCTTCGGAGTTTCGGTCAAAGCGGAAGATTCAAAAAAATGACGTACTGCAGCAGGGAAGCGCGGGAGCAAGACAAATCGCTCCAGAATCTCTCTGCATTCAGTCACCGTGGACGTGTCCGGCAGGGTGGGGCCGGACCCCAGGGCGTCTTCGCGTCCAATGGGAACGTCCGAGATCAAGAGAGAACGGCAGATCGCATTGCCCGCCGCCAAGGCGAGACGTCCACCTTTTACTGCGGAAAAATGCTTTCGGACACAATTCATTTCCGTGATGGAGGCGCCGCTAGCGACCAGTGCCCGGTGGAAATCCGCTGTATCGGCGAGAGAGATGGTCGGATCGAGCGGCAGCTCCATCATGGCGGAGGCCCCGCCGCTGATCAGGAAGAAACAGAGTGTTTCTTCGGGTGAGTCTCGCGGCAGATTCCTCAGCATCGCCAGCCCTGCGCGCGCGCCAGCAAACGAGGCCTGATTTGGCGAAGGATGGCCGCCGGCAAAATACTGAAAACCGTCTGGAAGGTTGGACTGGAACCGGTGGGAAGCTTCCGGCGCAATCAGGACTCCGCCGAGGTCGAAGCCTGCCGGGAATGCCAATTGCCGCAGCAGAGAAAACAACGTTGTACTGGAAGCTTTTCCCGCAGCGACGATCCTGACCCGATGAATTGCTCGAAGATCAATGGCTTCTTCGCCGACGTACAAGGTCCCCTCGCGCACGGACACATGGCGTGCGACGGCATTCTCGACGCTGCAGTCCGCGAGCGCCTTGTCAAAGATCGTTCGTGCGACTTCACGCAGGTTTTCCATCTAGCTCCCATTCCGCCGACGAGTACGCGCCGCTACAGGTTGCCAATGTCAAAATAGTGCTTCGCCCAGCTGACGATAGCAGCCTGGACCTGATCGAGTTTGCCAACAAAAAAATGGTCTGCATCCTGTATCCACACCAGTTTCTTCGGATCTGGTGCCGTTGCGACCACAGCCTCGACATCTGCCAAGTGGCCGTATGGGTCGCGATCGCCGCTGACGAAAAGCTTCGGTTGGCTGCACGCAGGAAGATATCCATAGTCGTACCTGCGGCCTTCCGCGACAATTGGAAGGCCGAGCGCGATTAGGCCATGAACACGCGAGTCGCCGCAACAGGCGCGCATGCCGACGTTCGCGCCAAAAGAAAATCCGGCGAACAAGATGGGACGATGAAATTCCTGATCGAGCCACTTGAGCGCAGCCCGCACATCTTCCTGCTCGCCGCGGCCGCTGTCATGGAGTCCCTGACTGCGCCCAGTGCCGCGGAAGTTAAAGCGCAGAACCGGCAGACCCAGGCCGTGTAGAGCCTTCATCGTGCGATACACAACTTTGTTGTGCATCGTGCCTCCGCCCATCGGGTGGGGATGGCAGACCAATGCACAGTAGGGCGCGTCCTCGCGGCCCTGGTTCAACAAGGCTTCCAGCTTACCCACAGGTCCGGGCAAATCAAATGTGCGAATGGAGGGAGGGATGGGCGTAGTTTTCATCGTGACACAACAGAGGTTATTTTACGTGCGCGAAAGCGATTCTGTGGCGGAGGTATTGATCGGGACTAGCGTGCAAGCAGCTTTACCATGGAGAAAAACAGATCATCATTTTAGTTGACTGGGTGGCGGGTACCGTGGAACCGCCCAAGGCGCGGTATGCTGGAACTGCATGCCTACAGACCCCGTTGCACTCACACGTCAGTTGGTGGACATCGAATCGATCAGTGAAAATGAGGCCGCCGTAGGCCATTTCCTGTCGAGATATCTCGCCGAGCACGGTTTTCGGGTGGAGACCATGCCGGTTCCGCAGAGCGCCGGCCGGGAACGCTTTAATGTCTATGCGGGCACGTCGAGTGAGACTCCCGACGTGGTCTTGTCGACGCACATGGATACGGTGCCTCCGTTTTTTCCAAGCAGCGAAGATGACCAATACATTTACGGGCGGGGCAGTTGCGATGCCAAAGGCATCCTTGCCGCACAGATTACGGCTGCGGAGCGGCTGCGCAGCATGGGCGTGCGCGTGGGCCTGTTGTTTCTGGTGGGCGAAGAGCGGGGCAGTCATGGCGCGCGCGTGGCGAACATGCAGTCGAAAGGCAGCCGATTTCTGATCAACGGAGAGCCGACGGACAACCGGCTGGCGTTGGCATCCAAAGGAGCCTTGAACGCCGTCATTCGCTCTCACGGAAAAATGGGACATTCGGCCTATCCGGAGCGCGGAGAGTCGGCCATCCACAAACTGGTTTCGGTGCTCGATCGCGTTCTTCACATGCATCTGCCTGTCGATCCGGAGGTAGGCGCGTCCACGTTGAACATCGGTTTGCTGCAAGGAGGCCACGCTCCGAACGTGATTGCCGATGAGGCTTCGGCCACTATTCTGGTGCGTCTGGTCGGACCATCAGAAAAAATTCACGCCTCGTTACAGGAGGCCATGGGCGGTGAGGCGGAAGTGGATGTCACACTGGAAATTCCCTTTCAGAAGCTAAAGCGCATCGAAGGCCTGCCGACGATGGTCGCGGCTTTTACAACCGACATTCCCTCGCTCTCGAACTGGGGGGAGCCGCTGCTGTTGGGGCCGGGTTCAATCCACGTAGCGCATACGCCCGATGAGCGGCTGGCCAAGCAGGAACTGATGGATGCCATCGATTTGTATATCCAGGTTGCGCATCGGCTCGTCGGCAATGCAAATGGCATCTGACACAGTATAGAAAGCTGCAGGTTCCGGGATAGAAGGACACGCGACATGGAAAATCAAGTAGAACCCAGCCTGGGACATCCCGGCGACCTAACCGGGGAACAACACACGAATGCTTTAGCGAGCGCGTCTTCTTCCTATCTGCGCTCGGCCATGCATCAGCCGGTCCGATGGCAGGAATGGGGCGAGGACGCGTTTGCGCGCGCAAGCAAAGAAAACAAGCCGATCTTGCTCGACATTGGGGCCGTGTGGTGTCACTGGTGTCACGTGATGGATCGCGAATCCTATGAAGACGCGGAGATTGCGGACATCATCAATGGACACTTTGTTGCGGTGAAGGTGGATCGCGACGAACGTCTCGACGTGGACACCCGATACCAGTCGGCGGTGCAAGCGATGAGCGGCCAGGGCGGCTGGCCCCTGACTGTGATTCTGACACCCGAAGGCAAGCCGTTCTTTGGCGGGACATATTTCCCGAAGGAGGAACGCTACGGACGTCCTGGCTTCGGCCATGTCTTACTGACAATGGCGCATGCGTATCACGAACGGAAGGATGAGGTCCTTGAGTCTGCCGACAGCGTCGTTTCGGCCATTGAATACAACGAATCATTCTCAGGCCGGTCTGGGGATTTGCGGACGGGCATCGTCGAGAAGCTGGTGCAGTCCGCATTGCAGCAATTCGACAAGCATGAAGGGGGATTTGGAACCCAGCCGAAATTTCCTCATCCATCCATCCTCGATCTGTTGCTCGACCATGCGAACCGCACCGGCGATGAAGCAGCGCGCCATGCTGTGCGGATGACGCTGGACCGGATGGCCAGCGGCGGGATGTATGACCATCTTGCGGGCGGTTTTCATCGCTATTCCGTCGACGAGCGCTGGATTGTTCCACACTTCGAAAAGATGTCGTATGACAATTCCGAACTGCTGAAAAATTATGTGCACAGCTTTCAGAGTTTCGTGGAACCAGAGTATGCGCGGGTGGCGCACGAAGTGATTCGATGGATGGATACGGTTTTGAGCGATCGCGAGCGGGGCGGATTTTATGCTTCGCAAGATGCGGATGAATCTCTCGACGACGACGGCGACTACTTCACCTGGACGCGCGAA
>JAJZIF010000214.1 GCA_021810735.1 Acidobacteriota bacterium | reverse complement strand
GCCGTCAGGATCGCCATCCGCGTTCAGGAAGACCGAATGTGCGGTGTCGGGGCATCCGGCTCGCGAATGTCATACCCTCGCACGGTTCAGAGCCGTGCCAGAAAATAGCTACTTATACCACGGGCTGCTAGGGTTTCTCCTCGCTACGCAAGATGTGGGTAATTAAAAGCAAATCCGGACGCTTACGACTCTCGCGTTGACGCGCCGAATCATTTGAGCTTGCGCCATCATTCGCAAAAACGGATCGGTTCGATGGGGCAACTGCACAGCCCTGACAGGTCATCAAGGATGAAGCTCTGAGAAGTAATGTCAGAGTGGTAAATAGGAGCTCATCTGTCTAGCTTCATATAAAGAGTGGAGTGACCGCTACCCGGTAAAGGATGTAGCTCAGTTGCAGTATTCGCGGCTGCGTTGAATGCGAGGTCTTTGCGGCGAGCATGAAGCCTGTTGTTTGAGAGTTCGTCATTGCAAAGTTTTGTACTTATAGCAGAGTGGTATAACTGACACCTGATGCCGTATCTATAAGATTAAGATCGCGTCCTACTGTCGATGAGACCACCTTGCGCTATCTCCTCACATCTTAACGAGCAGGTAAGGAGATCACTCGTGAGTGAGCGATTGAGTCGCGTTCTTCCCAATCAATTGCTGGTTGTTGCCCCAAAGGATCTTCCTGCCAGGACAGTGGGGCTGTCGGTAACGGCGATAAGCAGGGCTCCGGGTGAATGCAGAGCTTCCGTTCTTGGAGCTTTCACTGGAAATCCGATTGTCACGATGACTGGTACTGATGGCAGCGACTTCACCAGTCGGCCTCTTGTTGGAATGCTTGCTGAAACGCCGCCAACGAGATCAATCAATTGTGACGACGCACAAGAGGAATTACGGCTGATTTCGCGATTGCTTAAGCTCTCACAGCACGTCGTGTTTGCCGGGCTTGCTCCAGAGACATTTGAAGCTGCGTTTAGGGCTTCGACGGGAAGAGTCGATGGCATGCACAGGATTCCAGAGCCGAATCCGGCGGCAATCATACCGGCACTCGACAGAACAATGCCGGGCGCTGAGGCCGCTTCCAATGCGAAGCTTATGATCCAGATCAACACGAACGATCTAGAGGGAGAAGGTCTGCGATGTGACCGACGAACGACGGCTACAACGATCGTGGGCAACGGGACCCAGGCCTGTTTCAACGCTGTCCATGCGCCTCACACCTCAGGAATTTAATACGCAATGATTGCCGGGTGAGGTTGATTGGGAATGGTTCGGGACCGGGGCAGAGATTAAGATCAGAGCCTTCGATCAGACTTATGACAGAGGAATGTGAAGACGGGCCAGAGAAAGTAGCTTGATCTGATGATTTTAGGCAGCACGCAGCACGAAGTTGCCTCGTTCCAGGGATGCAGAAAGAGGGTTCCATGAAGCGCTATCTAAATCAACTGTGTGTTTCGGCCGTAGCGATTGGTTGCCTGTTGATGGTTGGTTGTGGCACGAAAGACTATTCTTCTCAGTTCAATCCGGCACCCACGATCAGTTCACTTTCGACCGACAGCGTTCCCGTGGGCAATCCAGACTTTACTTTGCAGATCAACGGAACGGGCTTTGTTACGGGTACTGTGATTCAATTCGACCAGACGGACTTGACTCCCTCATCCGTGAGTAAGACGCAGATCAAGGTTACCGTGCCGCATGATTTGACTTTGACTGCCAGAACCCTTGAAGTGAGTGCAGCCAGTCCGGCACCCGGCGGGGGGATGTCAAATGCTCTTGAGTTCACCGTGAAGAATCCGGCGCCGACACTGCAATCTCTGTCGTTGACGGAGGTACTTGCCAACTCGGGCGATTTTTCCCTTACGCTTACAGGGAGTGAATTCGTAGCCTCCGCGACGGTGAATTTTGCCGGACAGAGCCTGAAGCCGAAATCTTTGTCTGCAACGCAGATAGAAGTCATGGTTCCCGGCACTCTCATCACCACAGGCGGGAGTGTAGAGGTCGCAGTAACGAATCCGGAGCCGGGTGGCGGAACATCCAACATGCAACCTTTCACCATCCTGAATCCAATGCCGACGATTTCTGCTCTTTCTACGCCAAGCGCAATTCTAGGCAGTTCCGCATTATCTGTTCAGATAACAGGGGCGAACTTTATTCCGGCGACGACTGTCGTGATAGGTGCGACGGAACTGAAGACTGCGGTGCTTACGCCTACGCAACTGACCGTGGCCGTGCCGGAGTCAGCGCTCGCGACGAGTGGGGTGTTTGCTATCAAGGCAGTGAATCCCGGGCCGGGCGGTGGTGCGTCCAATTCGCTTGAATTCACGGTGAACAATCCGGTGCCGGCTTTGAGCTCGCTCTCCCTGGATAACAGCCTGGTGGGCACCACGGCAATGCCGCTCACCGTTCACGGGAGCAATTTCGTCTCCGGAACGAAGGTGCATTTCGGAGCCGAGGAACTGACGGCCCAGATTATGAGCGGTGGTGAACTGTCGGTAGTTGTTCCTGAGACATTACTTGCCCAGGCCGCGTTGCTGCAGGTGAGTGTGTCGAACCCTGGACCAGGAGGGGGCGCGTCCAATTCTCTTGAGTTTACGGTTAAGAATCCAGCGCCGATGATAACGACGCTATCGACGGATAATGTCAGCGCGGGCGCCAGCGACTTTACGTTGCAGATTACCGGCGCACACTTTGCACCGGGCGCGAGCGTGGAATTTGGCTCATTGTCCCTCACGCCTGTTTCTTCTACGGTCACGCAGATGGATGTGCTGATCCCCGCTACGGCCGTGACGGGTGGCGCGGTGTTGCCGGTGACAGTGAACAATCCTGGACCTGGCGGGGGAGCATCGAATGCTCTGCAGTTCACCATCTACAATCCGGTACCAGAGCTGACGACGCTGTCATCGCAGAGCGTTCTGGTAACCAGCCAGGCATTCTCGTTGAATATTGTGGGAAATAACTTTGTGCCCCAGACAGAGATTGAGTTTGGGAACGTTATGCTCCGTCCTACCTCTTCGGATCATGGCCACATGAGCCTGATGGTGCCTAAGTATGCCTTTCCAAGAGGAGGAGTGATTTCCATCCGGGCGATCAGCCCGGCGCCTGGAGGCGGATCTTCCAGCAAGCTGGAATTCACAGTGGAGAATCCGGTTCCGGTGGTGCATTCTGTTTCCCCGCTAAGTGTTACGGCGGGAGGCGACGGGATACCAGTTACGCTGTACGGCGCAGACTTCGTACCGGGATCTTCTGTCATGGCCGGGACTACACAACTGACTCCGACTGCTGTGTCAGACACGGGACTTCAAATCGCTCTTCCGGCGGCTCTCATTGCGGATAGCGGACAGCTAGTGCTGACGGTGACGAACCCCGGACCAGGTGGAGGAAATTCCGGTGCCGTCTCGCTGGTCATTCATGGCCGGGCAAACGTGAACTGGCGGACGGCGGCCAACAATAAATCGTTCATCCCGGGAATGGACCGAACTTTCAATAGCTTTAACCAGCCATCCATCAATCAACATGGTGTTGTCGTGTTCAAAGGCCAAAGCAAAGGTGGATCAGGGCCGGTAGTTGGAATCTACACGCTTGATTTCAGCGGCGCAGGAACTCCACAACTGGCAAAGGTTGCGGATAACGCGACCGTAGTTCCTCAACCGAACAACACACTATATAACGGCAGCTATGCGACGTTCACCCAGTTTCCGTCGTTTCCGCGCATCGATCAGAATGTTGCGGCAGTGGCCTTCAGAGCTCAGCATAAGCCGGTCTGGTCTTATACGCTGCCGGACTCTACAGAATCCCGCATAGGAAGCGCTGGCGTCTATACCAATGCGACGGGTCAGCTTTCCACTGGCATCGGGCTATTCGGTTTGCTTGCGGACTTTTCCTATATGCAGGTTCCGGGAGAAGCACCGGGCACACGTTTTGATCAGTTCCCGGGATCGCCCGCGATTACAAATGGCACCACTATCGTCTTTAAAGGCAACTATACGGTAGGCGACATCGGGAAGACTGGCGTCTACTATCGCGATCTGATCACGCAGGACGGCAAATCGCCAGTAGAGCTCATCGCGAATTCGAACACTTTAATTCCCAATCAACCTGCGGGCGGAACGACTGTTTTTGGCTCTACGGCTCCTCCGAGTGCAGAAGGCGGGACGGTCGTATTCGTCGGACTGGATAACGAAGATGCTCCAACCCTGGGTGGTATTTACGCCGCGCCGCTTTCGCCGTCTCCGGCACTCAAGACAATCGTCGGCATCGGAGATCTGGTTCCAGGAGAAGGAGACTCGGCGCGGTTTAACCGTCTGGGCGAAGGACTTTCTTTCGATGGACGCTTCCTTGCCTTTTGGGGTGCATGGGGCACGGAGATGAGAACCGTCACCTTGATCTGTCCGACAGAAGGGGAGCAGGGTTTGCTGCAAACTTGCCAGCAGCAGTACCCCAATGGATACAACGCACAGGTTCCCGTTCATCAGGGCATCTTTGTCTATGACATGCTGACCGGAACACTCACGGAGGTTGCCAGAACAACCGTTGACTTCGTTGACTTTGTCTACTGGAACTTCTCGGGTCGACCGCCGGGAGTAGGCGGCGGGGATTCGGGCGAAGATGTTGTTCCGGAACCGCCTCGCTGGCGCTCCTCTTCGTTCCTGGCTGTGGCAGGCCAGGGGGGTGATACCTACCAGGTTGTTTTCAAAGCAAGGACAGGCCCGGTCGACGGAATTTACGTTACGCAAGGGCCAACCACAGTACCCGTTGAAACCGTGTGCGACACCACCATGTCTGGCCTCACGATCGATCCGGAAGCTCCATCGGGATCGATTATTACCAGCGTGGGCGTCGAGCGCGAAGGGCTGCGCGGCAACTGGCTGGTCATCAATGCAGGCATGGAAAATGCGAGCACAGGTGAGGTGGGAGCGGGCATCTATGTGACGAATATGATTTTGCATTGAGGGTCCTCCCTATCGGGAGAACCTTGTGATGGGTCGAAGGAAGCCATCCAATGGGGAGGATGAGACGCAATTCCACAGATTGATCCGCACGACTCGCAACACGTAAGTGCACCAGCCAGAGCTGTTTTACGCGCTCCCGGTGAACTCAGGTGCATGGTTTCTGGCATGCCAGATGGTCAGCAGAGAAGCCATCATGGAGAAGATGACCGGGCCGAGGATCAGGCCGGATATCCCGAAGAGCCACACTCCGCCGAGGAGCGCGAGAAAAATGATGGCCGAGTGCTGGCGTAATTGAGCGCCCACCAGAATGGGATAAAGAAAATTGTCGAGCGTGCTGATGACCAGCGTGCCGATGACCATAAGAATGATTGCTTTCATCCAATGGCCATTCAGGCCAAGATAGACTGCGACGGGCAGCCAGACCACGAATGCGCCAAAATAGGGAATGATGGCGGCAATCGCGGTCAGGAGTCCCAGCAAGGCCGCGTCACCGACGCCGAGCACAGCAAAGATGATTCCAGCTACGAGGCCCTGAATTGCCGCAACGACGAAGTGTCCCAGGAACGTGGCGCGGATGGTCTCTTCCACTCCTTTTACCAGGGTGCGCGCCTCGGCGCCCTCCAAGGGCAATAGCTTATATAGAAAATCCAATGCAGCTTCACCGTCTCGATACAAAAAGAAAAGCAGAAACAGCATGATGATCGTTTGCGTGACTGCCGCTGCAGAGTTACTTAACAGTGCAACTAGTTGAGATGTCAGGAACGCGCCGGCCTTCTCCGCAGCTTTAGTCCATGCAAGGAAGTTGGAACTTTCCTGCATGATTGAAACGAGCAAGGGATGATGATCCACCGCGTCTACAAGGCCCTTTGCTACAGTGCCGTTTCGCAGCATCTTGCTGATGTTTAGGGCGTACTGCGCAACGATGCCTCCCAGAAAAAGTCCGGGGACAATGACACTGATGGTGGTGATGGACAATGCGATGGTAGCAGCGCCAGTCGCATTCCGAACCTTCCTCCGCAGCCATCGGAACGGACCCTGGGTTGCAACCGCCAGCACTACGGCTCCGACAATGGCTGCCAGAAAGGCCCGCAACATCATCATGCAGAGCAGTAGAACTGCCAGCGTGAGGAGAAACAGCGCAACGGTTTTCCAGCTAAAAGTCATCTTTTGCCGTCCTGCATCGGTTTCGGACATGGATGATTATGCTCCGGTTCAGCGCGCGTTCACCGCATTTCTTCTTCTAGACAAATATCGCCGCCACCATTTCACCACTTCCATGCCCCAGATCACACTGCTTGCTGCCAGAGTCGAGCGCAGCCAGAGGGACGCCGGAAGTGGAACAACGCCAAAGGCGTTGGCTATGGCAGGCATGTCCAATACGAGGATCTGCAGCAGCAGCATGGCGCCAATTGTGATCCACAGCCAGGTATTCCGAAAGATGCCGGAGAATACGCTGTGCGTGCTGGATCGCGCTTGAAAAGCGTTGAAGAGCTGGAAAAGAATCAGGGTGGTGAAAGCCATGGTCCGGCGCAGTTCCATGCTTCCGCCGGTCGTGAAAAACACATAAAGCGTCCCCGCGGCCATGATCGCGGCGACTGCGGCAATGTTGGTCATCATGGCGCGGTCGATCATCCTTGCCCCGGCAGAAGAAGGAGTTCGAGCCATAACCTCGCCCGAGGGCGGTTCAAGGCCGAGCGCGAGAGCCGGTGCGCCGTCGGTGATGAGATTGATCCAAAGAATCTGAACCGCCAGCA
>JAJZIF010000213.1 GCA_021810735.1 Acidobacteriota bacterium | reverse complement strand
GAGGACTCGCGGGTCATTCGCGAAGGCGCCGACAACGCCCTTCACGTACACCTCCAGACGCGGATACTGAGCAGGGTCGCGCAACGCGGCCATGCCGGGCCCCTGTACCCAACCGGAATTATGCACTCCCGGGATAGGAGGATGCTGCGGACCGAGTTTCGGGTCGGGGTCCCAGCAGGAATCGAACAGCACAAAGATGGGCCGAATATGATGCTTGGCGGCAATTGTGAGAAACGTGTTGATGCGCTGCTGAAAGCCCTGAGGGTCCTGTTTCCACAAGAGGTCATGCAGGAAGACGCGCATCGTGTTCATGCCGATGGCCTGGGCCCAACCCAGCTCCTGGTCGATTTCCTCTGGATTGAATGTCGCCGCCTGCCACATTTCCAACTGGTTGATGGCGTCCCGCGGAATGTAGTCGGCGCCGACGAGCCATGGCTGCCGTGAATACCAGGCATTCGCCTGCGCCTCGCTCCAGCGATCTGGCTGAGTCGTTAGGATACCTGGAGGCGTTGGAGTGGCCGAATTCGCCGGAGCAGAGGCATTGGGTTGGGCATTCGCACACGCGGAGAAAAGTAGAAGGGCAACAATCGGAAGACATCGATAGAGTAGTCGGCGCATAGTGACTCGTGGGTAGGAAACGCCTCCTACGTTACCACTGTTCTACCGAAAACTGGAATCCTCGCGCCACGACCAGTTAGTTCAGGCTCGTCTGACGATGTTGAACAATGCGCCGCGGCCGTCGTTCAGGCGTTCTCCTTGGAATCCATTTCAATGGGAGGGACGCATATAGGAGGTTGGTGAGTTTTCGCGACGTCCGCAGCGTTGTCGATACAATAACGAACGAACCTTCCCTTTTACCGAGGAAGATGGTCGCGCATTGCCCGCCGTATATTGCAGCCATGAGCCGCCACACTCCTCGAGGCTTCAGGATCAAATTGCAAACGAACTGCCAAGATAGATCGAGTAACGATGGAAAACAATTAGGATAAATTGCCCGTCGTCCAGGTGACGCAGTCGGACGAGGATTGCGTTGCTGGCTGGGAACAGATTGCCGCTACACTTCAGCCGTCCATTGCCGGGCGCTCCCGATGTGTCCTGGTGCTGGAATGTTACCCGGGTGTTGACCTTGAAGAGATTCGACGCGAGTTGCTGGCCCGCTTGCGCCCGGATGTGTGCATTTTGGCGGCGGATGTTTTGAAGGACGCAAAAGAGCTGGAAGCACAGTTTGCGCCCATCCTGGGAAATGACCCGGTATTCGCTAGAATGCAGCGCTGGACTATCTTAGATTTTTTCTCGCCTCAGCGTCTTCAATCGGCGCGCTCGCGGGTGCGTTCCCATGAAAGCGGTTTGATGGTCGTTCTTGGGACAGGAGCTGCTGAGATCGCTCAGGAATGGGACATTTTGATCTACGCGGACCTGGCGCGATGGGAAATTCAGAAGCGGCAAAGAACGCACCAAGTTGGCAATCTCGGCGCGGACAATTCGCAGGCATCGGCGCGCGAATTGTATAAGCGGGCCTTTTTCATTGACTGGCGCGTTACCGATGCGATCCGACTGGACGTTTTTGAGAAGATCGATATTTTTCTCGACACGAATCTGCCAGAAACTCCGCTGATGGTCGCCGGAGATTTGTATCGTCTTGGCCTGAAAAAAACATGCGAGCGGCCATTTCGGGTTGTGCCATTCTTCGACCCTGGACCGTGGGGCGGAGAATGGATGCGCACCCACTTCGATCTACCCAAAGAGCCGCCGAACTTTGCCTGGTGCTTCGATTGCGTTCCGGAAGAGAACAGCCTAAGACTTGGGTTTGGATCACGAACGATCGAAGTGCCGGCCATCACTCTGGTGCATCAGCATCCTGAAAAGCTGCTTGGCGCCGATATTTTGAAACGATTTGGCGCCGAATTTCCCATTCGATTTGATTTTCTCGATACTGTGGGCGGAGGCAATCTCTCGCTGCAGGTCCATCCGCTGAAATCTTTTATCCAGGAAAAATTCGGTATGCCGTACACGCAGGATGAAAGCTATTACATGCTGGACGCAGAGCCCGATGCGGTGGTGTATCTGGGACTGAAAGAGAATGTGGATCGCAATCGAATGGAGCAAGATTTGCGCCTTGCGCAGACCGGTGAACGGCCATTTCCAGCAGAGAAATATGTCAATGCCTGGCCGGTAAAGAAACATTCTCATCTTTCCATTCCAGCCGGCACCATTCATTGTTCGGGGCGCAACGGGCTTGTTTTGGAAATCAGCGCAACCCCGTATATTTTTACCTTCAAGCTTTGGGATTGGGATCGCCTGGACCTCGACGGCAAACCACGTCCCATCCATCTCGATTATGGACTGGAAAATATTCAGTGGGACCGGACGACGGAATGGGTGAGTGAGAACTTGATTGACCTCGTACATCCCGTTGCCAGTGGGCCGGGTTGGCGCGAAGAGTCGACGGGGTTATACAAATCAGAATTTATCGAGACCAGACGGCACTGGTTCACTGGGCCGGTCGAGCATGACACGCAAGGCACTTTGAATGTATTGAACCTGGTCGAGGGAGAGCAGATTGTCGTCGAAAGCCCCACGGAAGCATTCGAACCTTTCACAGTGCACTACGCGGAGACCTTCATCGTTCCGGCAGCGGTAGGAAAGTACCGCATCTCGCCGCTGGGAGAAACAAAGACTCCGCTAGCGACCATCAAAGCATTTGTCCGAGTCGAGCGGCCGGTTGATGTGTGAAAGCCAGAGAAACAATGGATGGACTTACACATAAGAGCATCTGCAACGCAGGATTACGAGCGCGTGCTGGATATATGCATCTCCGCATTCACGCCCTATCATCGCTTTCTGGAGGGGACGCCAGGCAGAGATGTCTTCGACTGCAGATATCGCGGTTGGCGGCAGCAGTACTCCGACTACCTCGCCAAGATATCGGGCACGGATCCCGCAGTGAAAGCTTATGTTGTTGCAGATGGTGGAGCGCGGCACTACTTCAAGAAGTATGACGAATCCAGTTTCCCCCGTCCGATATAGCTGGCCCGATCCTAGACCGTTCGCTTTAGTGCAGGCCATCCAGCAGAGGGATAGCACCCAGCAGACCAGCATCATTTCCTAACGAAGCGGGCACGATCAGAACCGTGCCGCTGGGCGTCCATGAAAATTTCCGCACGTACTCCTGAATATAGGGAATGATGACATCAGCACTTCGCATGACGCCTCCTCCAATAATGACCCGTTCCGGGCCGTACATATGGATGAGCCCGACGGTCCCCACGGCCCAGACATGCAGGCATCGGTCCCGTATCGCAGCGGCAATAGCGTCTCCCTCGCGGGCAAACTCAAATACAGAGCGAAAGTCAACGCGTTCGACTGTCGCCAGGCGGCTATGCTCAATCCCTGGCCATTCCTTTGCGACCAGAGGCAGCGACCAGCCTGCGGCTTCCGCTTCCATGCATCCCACAGCACCGCAAGTGCATTGCCTGCCAGTGAAAAGAACAGGAATATGCCCGCCAACGGTTCCACCCTGTACTTGCTTGGTGCGGAAAAGTTTGCCGCCGGCCATGGCCGCTCCGCCGATGCCCGTTCCCAGCGTAATCATCACGACGTCGTCGACGCCTTTTGCCGCGCCGGCGTACCACTCGCCCAGCAGTGCCATGCGCGCATCATTTTCCAAACCAAAAGGTATGCCAAATTCAGTTTGACACCACGCGGGTAGATCGATTCCGGTGGCGTCGTCGAATTTGCCGTTGGTGGAGACTACCTTTCCGGTGGTTCGATCGACCATGGCGCAGAAACCCATAGCCAGCCCCACGCAATCTTCGGGGCGCATTCCAAGGTGAGACAACATCCTGTCGATGATGGTTTTGAAGACGGGCAGCACCGGACGCAGGCCAGCACCATAATCGACGGAAATTTCGTCGGTAGCGAGAATGCTCGCGTTCTCGACCACGGCGAGTTTGACGTGAGACCCGCCCATATCAATAGAAATGGCTTTCATCGTTTACCCGAGGAAGGAGTTGTGGTAATGGCTAGAGATGCCAAGTAAGAATCAAAGTTCACACATCACTGTACACTAGCTGATTTCATAAAGTCACCAAGCCACATTCTGGAACCATGCCGGTCAATCATGCTGCAGGGCGTTCCCGCTACGGGTCCGATTTCACTGGTTGGTGCCGCGCTCACTTTGCTGCCAACAATATCGAGAAGCCAAGAATGATAGGCCGGTATGAGACTGGCAGGTGTCGCGCTCGACAGAGTTTTATGATCCCTCGGGAACCAGGACGGGTTCCCCGTCTAGCTCGAACATGCGCGCACTAAAGCCGTCGCGCTCGATGGTTTCATAATCGTATCCTGCGTCGCTTGGCAAACACGCGGAAAATACCAGAGGAGTATCGCCAATGTTGGCCACTCGATGAGCAGTGCTCCCTGCAATGTAATGGACTGAACCCGGCGACATTTTCTCGTACCGTGTCGTTCGACCTTCATCCATCAACAGAAGCGCACCGGTTCCATGGAACGTGAAATAGTATTCCGCGCGATTTCGCACGTGATGGAAATGCCCCCTGGTCATGAAGTACTCGTTGCCCACCTTTCCTGGCTGGAGAATCGTGCCGGCCAGATAGAGGCCACCCTCGGTTCCAGCGGCCACTGGCGTGTAACTCTGGACACGATAGATCTCCAAGTGCGCAGGCATTCGACTGGCAGCCTCACGATCATAAAAAATGGGACGTATCTCCCCCAGTGTCTTGCCGGTTTCCAGTACGCCGGCGCCAGTCAAAACACCTTTCGTCCAATCCATCGAAATAGCTGTCATCGGAACCCCTTCCAAAAGTATGGACGCAGCCTTTTGCATTGCCCCGAGAGTTCAAGTGAGCAAAGCGGCGTTAGGATGGTAGTCGATTGGGCCGAGGGCAACATGCCAAACTGAACTCAGCATATCATTTGCTAGTTATCCAAAATATGAACTGTCAACCAACGTTAAGAACAACGTCGCGAATTGCAAGTAGTGAAGCAAGAGATCTGTATTGACGGCTAACCTGACTAGGTTGGATTTCTCAAAGTAACTTCTTCGAAATCGGCAGGGATAGCATCATGAGGAAATCAAGGCTACAGTTCTTTCCATGCAAAGTCGTCTATCAGAGAGAAATAAGTCAACTCGGTTGTCTCGTCATAGCGTATACGGTTGGCCGTGCAAGCTCTGCCTGTGGCTGATTGTACTTCTTTCGGGGGTGACAGCTTGCCTTGCACAAACCGGGCGCCTAAAGTCATAGTGGATTGAAACAAGGTACTGATCGTGTCGCGTTCCACCCCGACCTTTCAGGTCGTCGTCAATCCTATGCTGAACCGAGGATCTGTCGTTCACGATGGCGCATTCAGCGCGATCAAGCAACTCGGTGCGGATTGCGTTCGGTATGTTCTGGGCTCTTACCGCTTCGGCTCAAGAAGTGCGTCGACGCATCCAGGAGCTTTCAGGATGGGATTGCAACGCGCCAGTACACCGCCGGGAAACTCGACTGCGAAGCCGCTCGGCGCCGCTTCACCGCGGGGTAGTCGGTAGACAGAATCTGAGCACCACTCTTCATGACCGCATCGCGCCTTGTGGTGTCATTCATGCGCGCCTGCACCGTATTTTCATCGGTGCGGGTACGCACCAGGTAGCCGTCGCGCATCAGTGTGTCGATGACTTCGGGCGTCTCGTCGTTGGCCTCGGTGAAGGCCGCGTCCGGCTCGCCGGGCGTTCCGTTGGTGAACAGCACGCGGCCCTGGAGACTCGGATGACCTTCGGTGTAGACCGGTTCCATTGGCCTTTGATCCATCAGGAACATGACCTTGCCTCGCGCTTCTGCGAGCGTCGGCCACTGCCCCGCGCGCGCGGCCGCGTTCAGTGTGGGATAGCGGCCGCGTACATCGTCCGGGGTGATGAGCTCGTCTGCCGAAAAGATGGAGCGGATCTCGCTATCCAGCGCATCGAAGACTTCTGGCGTGAAGAGCTCGGGCTGCACCGATGGGAAGTCCACCTTCAATGGAGTCTGCTTGGTTTCGATGAGTAGAAAGATGGGCAAGTGCCGCGGATGCGCCTTTGACCACGCACGTACCTGCGCCAGGCAGGCTGTAAAAGGCTCGCATACGCTTCGCTGATCGATATCCTGCACGTGCAAGACCTTGAAACCCGGCCTGTCCATCACACCATTCTGGTCATACGGCGGGTCAGGCGGCAACCCGGCGGCAGCCACCATCTTTTCGCTGTAGGGATGTGCGTATAGTCCGCCTTTCGTGTCGGCAAACACGTCGATTTCCAACTGACGCACGCCTTCGTCCAGCTGCCTGGTCAGCGACGGATGCCGGTAATTGAGCGCATCGAAAGCTTTCGGGTTCTTCTCCTGCAACAGCTTGGCCGTGCTGGGCGTCAGGCCGGCGTGGTAGCTGTTGTGGGTACCAATGACCTGAATTTCGTTGATGCGGACTTGATTATCCTGGGCGCAAGCTACTGCCGTGCAGATCGTGAGACAAAGGAGTAACACTAGCAGAGATATTTGTCGCGAAAACATGGCTACTCCTAAAACATTTTGCTTGTAACTGTGATTATGCGCATAGGGACGGCTCAACCGATTTATCTCGCGTGTCGATTTTGTCTACGCGAGGTTCTCTCTCCGGCGACAGGAACGCGCTGGAGCGAAATCGTTCCGGAACGCGTGG
>JAJZIF010000212.1 GCA_021810735.1 Acidobacteriota bacterium | reverse complement strand
CCGATCCAGAGCTGATTGGGATGGAAATTGGCGATAACATCGGCCATGCCTCCAATGTGGTCAACATCGGTGTGTGTGACAGCGACAGCGTCAAGGCGGCGGATGCCAAGAGACCACAAAACGGGAGAGACGACATCCTCCCCCATATTGAAATGCGTTTCCGGCGATTTGCTTTCGAGGCCTCCGGCGTCGATGAGGAGGGTTTTGCCGCCGGGAGTGATGACGAGGAGTGAGTCGCCCTGGCCGACGTCGATGACAGCGATCTCGCATGCGTGAGGATCGTGATTCATGGGGCGCGGCCACAGGAGCACAAGGACGCTGAGCCCCAGGCAGAGGGTGCCGAGCACAAGGCTATAGCGGCGCGAGCGCAGCATGACCATCGTGAGCGCCAACAGCAGCAGACAGCCGATGATTTGCACGGGAAGTGGATCTGGAACGCGCCAGTTGCCAATGGGCCCACGGCCAAAGAACCGAATGAAGTACGAGACAACATGCAACAGGAATGCCGTCGCGGCGATGGGGATGACGGCCAGCGCAGGCAACAGGAGCACGGACAGCAGCGACGCGATCGCCAGCGGCAAGAGGATTCCGATCAGAGGAACGATGAAGAGGTTGAGCGGCAACCCGGCGATGGTGATGCGGTGGAAGGAAACGGCCATGGGCAGGGTCATGGCGGCTTCAATGGTAACTGTTACAGTCACAAGCTCGAGCAGGCCGAGGGCGATTCGCAAGGACCAGGGGACGAGGATGTTGGCCGCGCGTTTTCCGATGAGCGGCTTCACGCTGCGGATGACCAGGCGCAGCGTGACACGAAACTGGGCAAGTTCTGGCGGCAGGGCCGGATCGAGTTGAATCAGGTTGAGGCGCCGCAGTGCGGAAAGGTAAGGCCCGAAGCTGCGCTCGATGATGGGAAGCGCAATGCCGGCGACGGCGAGAACGGCGAGCAGCGTCATCTGGAAGCCGGTATCCATGAGCGCCTCAGGCTGGATGGCGAGAATGACTAGCGCGGCAACGCCGATGGCGTTCATGCGCTGCTTTTCGCGGAAGATGAGGCGCACGAGCAGGTAGAGAGAGACCATCCAGAGCGACCGCTGGACCGGTTGGCCCCACCCGGTGAATACCGCATAGCCAGAGGCGAGTGCGATGGTGATCGCGGTTGCCCAGAAGCGGTTGAGGCGCAGGCTGCGGGAGATCCAGAAGATGAGGCCGGAGAAGATGGCGAGATGGAGTCCAGAGACGACGAGGAGGTGGAAAGAGCCTGTCCGTTCGAAGCCGGTGCGCGTAGGGCCGGTAAGGTAAGTGCGGTCGCCGGTGACCATGGCTGTCAGCATGGAAGCGTCTTTGCGTGAGAGGCGGAGTAATGGAGGAAGGGAGAGATTGTGCGGATTTTCAGCAAAGTTCATCAGGCGCTCGCCTGCGGACTGTTGCCACGAGTGAATGCGACAGAGAGCCGTGTCGCGCCAACTCATATCTCTTCCGGGAAGGATGGTGAATTGCGCGGCGCGGGTGCTGGCCTCTGCGCCGATGCCTTGCTGGCGCATGTAGGCGGCATCGCTCCACACGCCGGGGTCTCGATATTCCTCGGGCATATGGAGATTGCCGCTCCATTCAAGGTTCTCGCCGCAGTGAACAGCGCGAAAGGGAGCGTGGAGCGGCGCATAGACGCCGAGACGAAGGCCGACGGTGGCAGGCAGCGCGACTCCATTAATATGTAACTGTTTCAGTTCAATATATTGGCTGTGCTCCTGTGTTGGCTTCCATTGGTAGAAGGCCTTGAATTCGGAAAAGCGCACGGCTCCAGCGGAGACGACGACGCCCTCGATGCGGTCTTTGCCTGCGGGCTTGCGTCCTACTCGGTTCTGGTTACTGTATTCCACGAGCAGGGCGGGGTTTTCCGCCTGCGGCCAGACAACGAGCTCCGCGCACCAGGCGCCCGCGAGCGCAAATAAGAGGAATGCCGTGATGAGCGCAAGGCGGAAGGAAATACGGGAAGCAGCCAAGGCGGCGACAGCCATCGCAACGGCGGCGATGAGAAGGAGCACGGGCTGGCGCCAGAAAAAAGTCGCAGAGAGAATGCCTGCGGCGAAGCCGGCAGCAGCAAGCAGCATCGGCGCCAATAGGGTGCCGGGCGGGGAAATGCGGCGATGAACTGGAGGGCCAAAGTCGCCGGTTTCAGTGAGATCTGGCACTGCTGAATTTGCCTCCGGCTAGCTTCGAGCACTGCCGGAGAGCCGGAACAGAGGCGCTAGGCGAGCGACAGGTGCGCGATTGTTTCCAGATGAAACGTCTGCGGAAACAGGTCGATGAGCTGCAGTTTCCGCAGGCGGTAACCGGATTTTAGCAACGATGAGAGGTCGCGGGAGAGCGTTGCTGGGTCGCAGGAAACGTAAGTAACTTGCGGGGCACGGATGTTTGCGAGCAGCTCAGCCGCTTGCGTGCCTAGCCCGGCGCGGGGAGGGTCGAGGACGACGTAATCGGGAGTGGCGGCGGGTCTGTTTGCCGCGTTCTGGAGGAATTGAAGTGTAGTTTTGGCGAGGACGCGCTGGTTGGGGAGATTTGTGCGTAAATCGGTTACAGATGCAGGCGCGGCTTCGACGGCGACGACCTGGGAAAATGTGCGCGCGAGTTGACGGGCGAAGAGACCGACGCCAGCAAAGAGATCCCACGCAAGAGCGCCGCCGTGATGGTTGCAGACCTCCGCGACCATGTGGTCAATGAGGAAATGATTGACCTGGAAGAAGGAACCGAAGCTTACGCAGTAGGGTTCGCCCGCGGCGGTATAGACGAGGTGATTGGCACCCGCATGTGCAGCGAGAGTGGGGAAGCCTTTGCCTTTTGGGAGCGTGAAGGCGGCGCATCCAGCGACGGTGGGCACTGCGGCTTGCAGGGTGCGCCAGAGGTCATTGAGTTTGCGTGCAGCGGCGGAAGCATCGGAGTGCGTAAAGATGCTGATGAGCAACTTGCCGCCGGAGGGATCACTGAAGATCTCGATTTCACATGCCCAGGAAGACAATTGCGGCGCGCACTCGTCCTGGAGTGTGTGCATGGCGTGATTGAGCGATGGATCTGCGATGGGACATTCGCGGATGGGAAGCAACTTGTGCGAGCGCCCGTGCAAATAGCCGAGGGCGAAAGGAGTTTGCTGGATATGCAGGCGGATCCGGTTGCGGTAGCCGAGGGGTGCGGCAATGATAGCTTCGATTTCGGGAATATCTACCATGCGTGTGCGCTGGAGCGATTCGCGGAGAATGGCAGTTTTCATCCTCACCTGCTCTTCGTAGCTCGCGTGCTGATAATGGCATCCGCCGCAGACGCCATAGTGTTGGCATGCCGGCTGCACGCGCTGCGGCGAGGGCGTGAGAATCTGGGCGAGTCTTGCCTCCGCGTATGAGGATTTGCTGTGCTTCACCTCGGCTTCAATTACTTCACCTGGCAGGGTGAACGGGACGAAGATGGCTTTGCCTTCGTGACGGGCGAGGCCCGCGCCGCCGTAGATGGCCTTTTCGATTTCGAGCTTCATGCCTGGCTCATGTAGAAGAGGCTGAGGCGCGGGAGCTTGTGCTTGTCGACGAGGCGCTTGTGGAGGAACTGGGTTTCGATCTGGCGAATCTGCACGGCCTGCATGCGTCGGCGATAGGGAGCGAGTTCGCGTGCGCTTTCTTCCTTGAGGGCGATGAGGTCGGCTTCCGGCGTGGTGGCGAGGATGACGGTCATGAGCTTTTCTTCGAGCACGAGCAGGTTGCGTTCGAGGGATTCGAGGTTGTTGCCGACGGAGGGTGCTTCGGTAGCAAGTTCACGCAGGCGCAGGACGACGTCGCGTGCGGTTTCGGCGGCGAGGCCTTCCAGTTGCGCAGCCTCAAGCGTGTCTGCGCACTGTGTGAGCCATGCGGCGATGCGCTGGTGTTCGAAGCCTTGTGCTTGTGTTGTGGCCGCAGGTTTGGCCATGCCGATGGATGCCTGCTGAATATCTTCGGCGGCTTCCATGACGGCCTGCGCACACCAGGCGAGACCGTTGACGCGGCGGGAAGAGCTTTTCGCGGGGCGTGATTCGTGCTTGTCGAAGGCTGCATCGATGCCGCGCAAAACGGCTTCGAGCGGCACCCCGGCATCGCGCCAGGTTTCAATCAACGCCCAGTCGAGTGTGGAGAGCAGGAGCAGGGTGCCGCGGCGGCGCTGGAAGTGCTCTTCGATCTCAGTGAAGTAGTTGAAGTAGTTCCGCACGCTAGCCCTGCTGCGCGCCGCGAGTGGGGTGCGCGCGGTCTTTGCTGACGCGGTTATTTTCGTAGACGATGCGGAGGCCTTCGAGCGTAAGCAGCTCGTTGACCTCAGTGATGTACTTGGACTCCGCGGCGAGCACGCTGGCGAGGCCGCCGGTGGCGATGCATTTTGTGTCCGGGCCGAGTTCGGCGATCATGCGCTCGAGGATGGAGTCGACCAACCCGATGTGGCCCCAGAAGAGGCCAATCTGAAGATTGTCTATGGTGTTGGTGCCGATGATTTTTGTGGGCTTGCGAATTTCAACACGAGGCAGGCGCGCGGCGCGCGCAAAGAGTGCTTCGGCAGAAATGGTAAGGCCTGGTGCGATGGCTCCGCCGAGGAATTCGCCTTTGCGGGAGATGACATCGAAGTTGGTGGCGGTGCCGAAGTCAACGACGACGGTGGGCCCGCCATAGTGGCGAAAGGCGCCGATACAGTTGGCGACACGGTCGGCGCCGACCTCGGTGGGATTGTCCGTGAGGATGGGCAGGCCGGTTTTGACGCCGGGACCGATGAAGAGCGGCCTGGTGGTGCAGTAGCGTTCGCAGAACTGGCGGAGGGTCCAGTCGAGGGGCGGCACAACGGAGGCAATGACGACGTCCTGGATGGAGGCAAAGGTGACGCCTTCACTTACGAGGAGGCTGCGAATGAGGATGCCGTACTCATCAGCGGTTTGACCGTGACGGGTCTGGATGCGCCAAGTAGCGCGAAGATCGGCAGTGCTGCCGTCGTGGCGCAGGTTGTAGATGGCGATGAGAGTGTTCGTGTTGTTGACGTTGAGTACGAGCAGCATCAGTGGTCTCCATCCTCAGAAATCGCGCACGCCGCCGGAGAAGACAGTGCGCAAACCTTGAGCCGTGCGCACACGTAGAAAGCCCCGTGCGTCGAGGCCCTCTGTGACTCCGGTGAATCCTTCGCCTTCGTCGACGCGTACGCGTCTGCCGCGCACCCATGTGGACATTGCCTCGACGCGGTCGAGAATGCTGGACTGTCCGGCATCGCTGGTTGCAGGGTCGGACAGCGCGGATGTTTCGCGGTGCAGCGATTGTAGCAAAGCGATGAGGATTTCCTGGCGGGACCAGGGCAGGCCGGTTTCGATGAGCAGCGAAGTCGCAATCGGCGCGAGATCGGGTGAGAATGCGGGATGCAACACATTGATGCCGATGCCGATGACCAGATAGCGGATGCGGGTGGCTTCGGCATTCATCTCAGTGAGGATGCCGCCGAATTTTCTTTTGCCGAGCATAAGATCATTGGGCCAGCGGAGGTCGGTCTTGAGAGTGGTGACCTGTGCGATTGCATCCTGCGCCGCCAAGCCCGCGGCCAGTGAGAACCAGAGCGCATCTCCGGGAGCGATGGTAGGCCGCAGCAGGATACTGGCATAAATTCCGCAACCGGCCGGTGACTGCCATTGGTGCGAGCTGCGTCCGCGTCCGGCGGTTTGCTCGTCGGCAAAGAAGACGCTGCCGTGCGGAGCGCCGTGTTCCCCGGCGGCCATGGCATGCGTGTTGGTGGAATGGATGGATGGGAAGAAATGCATTTGACCGGCGAAGGGCGTGTTTCTGAGGGCCGCGTCGATGGCCGCAGATTCGAAAATGGAGCCCAGAGTCACGGAATTAGTAAATCTCCGCTGTGATGCGCATGCTGAGATCAGCAGCGGGCGCCGAGTGCGTGAGTGCGCCGACGGAAATGTAGTCGACGCCGGCCAGTGCGTACTTGCGGACGTTCTCAAGGTTGATGCCGCCGGAGGCTTCGATGGGAATTGGCAGATCGCGAGAGCGGACGGTGGCGACGGCTCTTTTGACTTCGGCAGGTGTCATGTTGTCGAGGAGGAGCGATTCGGCACCACTATTGATCGCGAGTTCGAGTTCTTCCTGTGTGCGGACTTCGATGTCTATGGTCTGGCCAGGCTGGCGTTTTTTGTGGGCGCGCTCAAGGACTTTCTCGATGCCGCCGCCGAGGGAGATGTGGTTGTTCTTGATGAGGATACCGTCCGACAGGTCGAGGCGGTGATTTTCTCCTCCGCCGCAGCGGACAGCATACTTGTCGAGCACGCGCAGGCCAGGAACGGTTTTGCGAGTGTCGAGGATGCGGGCCTTGGTTCCTTCGACGGAGTCGACGTACTTGCGCGTCATGGTGGCGATGCCGCTCATGCGCTGCATCAGATTGAGGATGACGCGTTCGCAGGCAAGGATGACGCGGGCGTTGTGACGAATGACGGCGATGGCCTGGCCTTCACGAACGCGCACGCCGTCGAAGATTTCCGGGTGGCTGATGATTTCGTAACGGCGATGCTTACGATTGTCGAGGTCGGCAAAAATATCGAGGAAGCGTGGAATGCAGCCGAGACCGGAGAGCACGAGATCCTGCCGCGCAATGACGGTGGCCGAGGCGCGGAGATCTGGATCGACGCTGACGTCGGTAGTGACATCGCGA
>JAJZIF010000211.1 GCA_021810735.1 Acidobacteriota bacterium | reverse complement strand
CCTCACCCGCGGACGATGCAACCGCTCCGGCCAAGCTTTCAAAGTATTACGAGTCGCTGCGCGAAAACATCTTCCGCGATCAGGTCACCAAGGACCGTGTTCGTCCGGATCGCCGCAAGTTCGATGAGATTCGCGAGATATCCATTGAAATCGGCGTGTTGCCTCGTGTGCATGGCTCGGCGCTATTTACTCGCGGCGAAACTCAGGCCCTGGTCACCGCAACCCTGGGCACGATCGACGACTCGCAACGACTGGAGAGTTTCGAAGGGGAGCAGAGAAAAAAGTTCATGCTTCACTATAACTTTCCTCCGTTTTCCGTTGGAGAGGTTGGACGTATGACCGGCGTGGGTCGTCGCGAAGTGGGCCACGGAGCACTAGCGGAGCGGGCGATTTCCGCCGTTCTTCCCAGTGAGGCTGAATCGCCGTATACGATCCGCATTGTGTCTGACATTTTGGAATCGAACGGATCATCTTCGATGGCCAGCGTCTGCGGCGCCAGTCTGGCGCTGATGCATGCCGGTATCCCACTCAAATCCTCTGTGGCCGGAATTGCCATGGGCCTGGTCAAGGAAGGCGAAAACTACGCGATCCTGACCGATATTGCCGGGGCCGAGGATCATTACGGCGACATGGACTTTAAAGTTGCCGGCACGCGCAACGGAATCACCGCGCTGCAGATGGACATCAAAATCGCAGGCGTCACCGGGCAGATTATGCGCGAAGCGCTGGCTCAAGCTCGCGCAGGGCGCATCTTCCTGCTGGACAAAATGGATGCAGTTCTCGGCGAAGCGAAGACGGAAAAGTCTGAGTTTGCTCCGCGCATCCACACCCTGCAGATTCCTGTCGATAAGATTCGCGATCTGATTGGACCGGGTGGCAAAACCATTCGTGGGATCGTCGAAGCGACCGGCGTCAAGATCGATGTCGACGATACCGGCAAGGTCAACGTTGCATCCTCGGATGCCGATGGCCTGCGCCGCGCAATCGAGACCATCAGCAATCTAACGGCTGTGCCGGAGGTTGGTAAAACTTACCTCGGCAAGGTAGTCCGTCTGGCGGAGTTTGGCGCATTCGTTGAAATCTTCCCCGGTACAGATGGCCTGCTGCACATCAGCGAGATTGCGGAGCATCGCGTCAACGAAGTTACGGACGAGTTGAACGATGGCGATCAGGTGTTGGTCAAAGTATTGGGCATCGAAGGCAACCGCATCAAGCTATCGCGCAAGGCCGTCCTGAAGGAGCAACGGATCAAGCTCGGCCTGCCGGATCCAAATGCCGGCGGCGGTCATGTCCCGGATATGGCTGCGGCTGGAGAGCGTCAACCCGCATCGAACGGCAGCACGATAGTCCTGGAAAGCGGCGACGACTTCAACGATGAAGCAGAACCGTCCACCGACGCTCCCAACTTCAATCGCGCCGATGGACCACGCCCATCCAGTTCTTCGCCCGGCGGACGTGGTCCAGGTGGCGGCAACAACAATCGCCGTCGCCGTCGTCCTGGCGGGGGTGGTGGTGGTCGTCCCGGCGGTGGCGGCGGCCGACGCCCGTAGCGTTTCAGCAGGGAAGCGGGCTGTGTTCAACGCAGCCCGCTTTTTTCATTCCAGGGTCTTCCTTCTGGTTTCGCACCCGCTCCATCCATCCGCATGAAATTCTGCATCATTCTCGCCATGGTCGCGTTGTCCGTCATCTGGGGCAGCACATGGATGGCGATTCGCGTATTGGTCATCTTGGTCCCGCCGATGCACAGTGCGTCGCTGCGTTTCCTGCTGGCGTCTGTCATTCTTTTACCCATCATTCAGTGGAAACGCCTGCCGTGGCCAACGGGTCGCGGACTTCGCGCCGCGATGCTTCTCAGTCTCAGTATGATTGCCGTTCCATCGGCGCTGACGTTCTGGTCGGAGCAGCGACTTTCTTCCGGCCTGACTGGGTTGATCTTCGGCGCGATGCCTCTGATGACTGCATTTCTGACCCCGTGGATGGCGGGTCGCAGCGTGCCGCGAACCGCATGGCAGGCGATGATTGTGGGCTTGGGCGGTCTTGGATTGGTCCTGTCCGGCGCTATTTCGACCTCCTTATGGCAGGCGCTGGGAGCGCTGGCTGTGCTGCTGGCTGTCTTTCTCTATGCGGCTTCTTCCGTCTACGCCAAGGAAGCGCTTGCTGGCGTTCATCCCTTCGTCGGCACATCCATCCAATTTTTTCTGGGGGGAATCTGGCTGGCGCTGGCCAGCCTTGTCTTCGAACGCGGAAGAACTTCTACGTGGAGTACGCAAGCCATCGTCGCGCTGGTCTTCCTGAGTGTCTTTGCCAGCGCGCTCAGCTTCACGCTGTACTATTGGCTGTTGCAGAGGATTGAAGCCTACCAACTCACCAGTCTGCAACTAGTCGTTCCTGTGCTGGCGGTCGCGGAAGGCGCGCTGTTTATGATGGAGCCGGTGCCGAGGACCATGATTACCGGAGCGGCCATTGTGCTAGGAAGCATCGTCTTCGTCATGCGCGCAAAACCTGTCGACGAAGAGGGAATTGCGCTCCATCTGGATCAATAAAGCATTCCGCAGAACTTACGGCTCGATGATGATTTCTTTTCGCCCCGAGTGCCAACTCGTATACGCGGCATCCAGCGCACGCTGGTTTTTCAGCCCGTCGTCGCCGCTCGCTCCGTAGGCGCCATGGCCTTCGATGGCAGCACTGAAAGCGTCCAGCAGCCGGCTGAACGCGTCTGCATTGCTCACCTGCTGGCTGTCGATCACCTTGCCGCTCAGCAACAACTGAACATCGACTGGAGCAAGGGTGGAGAAGCAATTCTCGCTTCGAATGACGCCGCTTTCTCCTACCACTTCGACAAGCGTCCGATACTCAGTGCGAGAACTGACCGTCACGGAGGCAATGGTTCCCTGGCGAAAATCGATTGTGATCGCTGCGCTTGTTTCCACGGCTCCCGATTGTGCGTCGCGATGAGCTATCGTCGTCACCGCAGCCACTTCGTCTTGCAGGACAAACCGCAATGCATCCAGGCAGTGAATGCCCACATCGCCCATCGTTCCGCCACAGGTGACGGCGGGGTCGTGAATCCATGCACGGAGACTTTGCCCGCTCTGGTTACAGAAAAACGCGCTGGCGAAAATCGGCTTTCCAATTCTGCCAGCGGCAAGCCAATCGCGGACCAGTTGAAGGCTGCGATTGTAGCGAAAGGGCTGCGCCACCCCGAACAGCACGTTGGTTTTTCTGGCGGCAGCGAGCATCTGTTCCGCTTCGGCCACGTTCATGGCCAGAGGCTTTTCGCACAACACCGGCTTCCGGTGGTTCAACGCCAACAAGGTATCCCGCATGTGGAATGCATCGGGCGAGGTGACGAACACGGCATCCACAACGGGTGAGGCGCACAAATCTTCCGCGGAAGCAAACACGTGTTCGATGCTAAATTTGCGGGCATTTGCCTGCGCCTTGTCTAGATTCCTGCGCCAAATGCCGACAAGTTTGCTGGACTTCGCCTCGGCAAATGCGGGCGCGAGACGCTTCTCTCCGTGAAGACCGAATCCCAGAATGCCGTAGCGAATCATGCTGTATCTCTCAGTTCTTTTTGTAGGATTCCAATTTTGCTGTCCAGAGCAAAAATTGCAGCAGACGGCCCTTTTCCGTGAAGAGAAACTTCCAGAAGATGCGCCTATCGATGGTTCCGGCCGGGATGCCGGAATACGTTTCTATTCTCCAGCGGAGATACGGGCTGCGCCACGGACGCAACCAGTGTCCTCGCAGCGCGTGGAACATGAATCGAAAGGGAGCCAGGAATCTTCGCATCGCAGGGACGGGCTGGTTCAGAAACTCGACTACGGTTGAAATTAACAAGAGAGGCTTGCTGGTCTACGCAGTGACGTGCACAGCCGTCTCTTCACTCTCGCGGAAAACGTTGCCGATGCGGCGGATTTTTGCTCCTACGCCGCGCAGTTTTTCTTCAATGCGCTCATAGCCGCGGTCGATGTGATACACGCGGTCGATGATTGTCTCGCCCTCCGCGACTAGCGCGGCCAATACCAGCGATGCTGATGCACGCAGATCCGAGGCCATGACTGCAGCAGCCGACAACGGCGACCTGCCGAGCACGGCAGCCGTGCGGCCGTCGACGCGGATGTGGGCGCCCATGCGAATCAATTCCTGCACATGCATAAAGCGGTTTTCGAAGATGTTTTCCGTCACCAGAGATGTGCCTTCCGCCTGCGTCGCCAGCGCCATGAACTGCGCCTGCATGTCGGTAGGGAAGCCGGGATACTCTTCGGTCGAAATATTGGCGCAGCGCAACCTTCCTGGAGTACGCACGCGAATCGAGTCCGCGGCCAAATCGCACTGCACGCCAACCTCTCTTAGCTTCTCGATGACGGCGGAGAGGAGATCGGGATTGCAGCCGGTCAATGTCAGATCGCCGCCGGTGATGGCTCCGGCAACCAGAAATGTGCCCGTTTCGATGCGATCGGGATGGATGCGATGCTTCGCGCCGTGCAGTTTCTCCACGCCTCGGACGCGGATCGTACTTGTGCCTGCTCCTTCAATCTGCGCGCCCATGGCAATCAGCAGTTTTGCCAGGTCGGTGACTTCCGGTTCGCGCGCGCAATTTTCCATCCGTGTTTCGCCTTCCGCCAATACCGCAGCCATCAGCAGGTCTTCCGTGCCTGTTACCGTAATTTTGTCGAAAACGATGTGCGCTCCACGCAGCCGTTTTGCCCGCGCCTCCAGATAGCCGTGTTCCTGGGTAATCTCAGCGCCCATGGCCTGCAGGGCCTTGATGTGCAGGTCGATGGGGCGGCCGCCAATGGCGCAGCCGCCCGGCATGGCGACCCGGGCCATGCCGGTGCGGGCAATCAGCGGTCCAAGGACCAGCGAGGAGGCGCGCATCGTTTTTACAATTTCGTATTTCGCTACTGGATCCGAAAGCAACGCACAGCGGATGCGAGTGCGGTGATGCGCCCGGCCATAGCCGAGTTCGACCTCCGCGCCCATCGAAACAAGGAGCTTGCGCTCGGTCTCAATGTCGCGCACGTCCGGAATATTTTCCAGCGCCACTTCGTCTTCAGTGAGGATGGCGGCAGCCATGCAGGGAAGCGCGGAATTTTTTGCTCCACTGATGCGAAGCGTGCCTTGAAGGGGGGTTCCACCGCGAATCACAAACTTATCCATTGAGAGACATATCCATGCCTGTTTGACTTAGTTATTTCGCGGTGAAGAATGTCAGCAGCGTCTTCTCAGGGGTGAACCACTACAGGTCGAGAGTCGTGTCCTCAATCGCGCGGCGCACGTTTCCGTCCGACTTCGCCAGCCTGCGCACCGCTTCCTGCTTGTCTACATTGGCTTTCAACATCACAAGCGCAACGGGGACACTTTTCCCAGACGCCTTGATCGTCCGAACCGCCGTTTCCTGGTCCACATTACAGGACTGGGTCAGGATGCGGATGCCGCGCTCAACCAGTTTGGCATTTTTCATGTGTACGTTGACCATCAGATTTTCGTACACATAGCCGAGCCGCGTCATGGCGCCGGTGGTGATCATGTTCAGAATCATTTTCTGCGCGCTGCCGGCCTTCATGCGAGTGGAACCCAGAACAACTTCCGGGCCGACTTCCGCCACAATGGTTACGTCGGCGACGCCGCTCAGTTCAGAGTTGTAATTGCAGGTGACCGCGGCGGTCTTTGAGCCCCGGCCATGCGCGTACTCAAGAGCGGCCACGACATAGGGGGTGCGCCCACTGGCGGAAACGCCTATGACAATGTCTTTGCGGGTCGGGCGGCGGCGCGCAATATCGCGCTGGCCCAGTTCGCGGGAATCTTCATTCGTTTCCATGGATGAGGCCAGCGCCTTCGGTCCACCGGCCATGATGTACTGCACAGTCTGCGGCAACGTTGAATAGGTAGGAGGAATTTCCGAGGCATCGAGCGCCGCGATGCGCCCGCTGGAACCTGCGCCCACGTAGATCAAGCGCCCACCATCGCGCAAGCATCGGGCAACATTGTCGATTACTACGGAAATCTCCGGCAAAGACCTCTTCACCGCAGCCGCAATCTTGGCGTCTTCGTGGTTGATGATGCGTGCAATATCGAGGGCAGACTTGGTGTCAAAGCCCTGCGAGGCCCGATTCGCACTTTCGGTCGTGAGTGTCTCTAAATGAGAGACCGAAGCTCTACCGTTGCTTTCTGCGTGCGGGGTTCGTGTCTCGATCGAACCGGTTCCATTTCCCATAAGCTTCAAACCCACCTCGAGCCGGACTTTCTGTTTCGATTGTATCGCCTTGGATGGCCTCCATCCAGCACCTATTCATGGCGCATTCGCGGTGGAATCCTTCTGGGTACATTCCATCCCAGTTCCCGCATCAGCTCATCGTGGAAGCGCGGCCTGACGCGCTGAATTTGTTTGGAAGCGCGATCGGTGGCGCCGGTGGGATAGGTCCGGTTCGTGAGCAGCACGACTGCGAGGTCTTTCTCAAAATCGATCCAAAGCGAAGTTCCGGTATAACCCAGATGACCTATGGAATGAGCGCTAAAAAATTGCCCTGAAGAAGACACCGCGCTCGGCGTGTCCCAACCCAGCGCCCAGTCGGTCTGTGGGGGCGTCCGCTGGCGGGTCGTGAACAGTGAGACCGTCTCGGCGCGAAACAACGTTCCACCGCCGCGCAAGAAACAACCGGCGAGCGACAAGGTGTCCGCGACGTTGGAGAA